>JALEHC010000081.1 GCA_022763215.1 Saprospiraceae bacterium | reverse complement strand
TGCTAACTCCGCGTCCAAAAACAAAGCAGTACCTATTTCAGTCCGAAAGGACTTTTCAATCATTAAAAAAAATCTTAGTGAATATGAAAATCAAGGTACTCTTATTAACAGCAATGATGGCATTCAGCTTCGGATTACAAGCTCAAAAAGCAGTTATGCAACACGTCATGATTGTACTCAGCTTGTCTACCGATAACATGGAATTATTGGACAACCAATTATCGCAGATTGACACCGAGCAGTTCACGTTCTGGAAAGTACAGGCATGTGCCGATGGCAAAACCACCATCAAGCTAAAAATTAATGCGAATGTATCACTAGAAGGCCTTAGCCCGGAAATTATCGAACAAGTAGACTTCATCGCTTGCCCACAAGAACTGAAGCGTCACCGTCTCAACGATGTTGCCGGTTTGGTAGATATCCAGCTCAAGTCAGAAGAAGACTTTTGGGGGTATGTGACGCGGTAAAATATGAAAAGGGGAACAGGGGCGCTTCGTCGATCTGTGCCCCCTTCTTTTTTAACGATTTCGACAATTTTTTCTTGATCCCAAGTGTCTATTTCGATGTGCTAAGATCATAAAATGCTCACCTTAACCTTCAATCACCTCCTCATACAATTCCATCATTTGTTGGGTAAGGCGTTCGCCTTCAAATTGTTGGGCATGGGCATAGCCCTGCTCGATCATCGTTTGCCGAAAGGCTGCATCTGTCAGGATGTGCTCAATACCAATTGCCATTTGTACCGGTTCGTCCGGATTGATCAGGTAGGCATTTTTTCCGGCGGCTTCGGGTAGCGAACTGGTATTGGACGTAATTACGGGGGTACGACTAAATAAAGCTTCCAGAATCGGAATGCCGAATCCCTCATAATGCGATGGATAAATAAATATACTGGCTTGCTGATACAAAGCGGGTAGGTCTTCAAATGCCGGAGCGATGAAATGAATGCGCTGCTGTAACTGCTTTTGCTTGATGTATTGAAGCACCTTATTTTTGTATGCCCCGCCATTACCTACGACCACCAGCGGAATATCAATCTTGGGTGGTAATTTTTCCATTGCTTGTACAATACCAAGCAGGTTTTTTCGCTCGACGATAGAACCCACATAAAACAAATATTCAGACGGAAGCTTATATTTTTCGAGTACCGAAGCCTTGATATTATCTGATTTTTCCTGCATAAATCGCTCGTGGCAAGACTGATAAATCACACTGATTTTTTCGGCAGGTACCTGATACTCTTTGACGATGTCTTTTTTAGTGCTTTCCGAAATGGCAACGATGCGGTCGGCATGTTCACAAGCATATTTGAATTTGATGTCGTACAGTTTGCGATCGATCCAGCCGTATTGTTCTGGGTAGAATTTGAAGATAAGATCATGGATCGTTACGACCGTTTTGATGCCCGTCCGGCTTACGCCAAATGGTATTTCGTGACTCAGACCATGATACAAATCGAGCTTTTTGCGCTTCATGTTTTTTTTGATGGTAAAGCTGCGCCAAAAAGCACCTGGTCCCATCTTAGGCGTGACCAGATCGAGGTTGGGACTATTTAGGAAATAGTTTGTTTCCGAGTTTTTCTTGACTTTAGGCGTAAAGAGATAATAGGAATTCTCGGGGTAGGACGTCTCCAGGTTTTTTACCAGGGTACGGCTATAGTTGCCGAGTCCGGTAAAATTGTTGAATAGTCGCTTCGCATCAAAACCAATTCGTAACATAAAGAGCGTTAATTCTATTTCTTGCGCAAAATGACGTAATGTTCGTCTGCATCCAGCTGCTCAAATGTATTAAAAGCAGCTTCATTGGAGGAAAGATAAGCATTACGCGTGAAAACCAACTGTCCTTTGGGGATTTGTTGGAGTTGAGCGGTGTTTTTCAGGTATTCGACATTGCGGTTTTCAAAATACAGCCAAAGCAAAACACGCTGTGCGGGCCATTCTCCAATCTGGTAAATGGTCTCGCTTTCGCGAAAATCTGAGGCATGTTGTTGCACCAATTCCGTATTGAAATCTTCGTTGCCAGGCTCCGACTCATGGCGAACTTCTTTTGGACCGAGGAATCGCATATAAAACGTAAATCCAAGAAACAACAAAAAGGCATAGGGCGTATATTTCCACAAACGGCTCCAAGCTTCCACGCCGTAAAGCGTTGTGATGGCGACAAAAGGCACCGCAGGTGCCAGATACCAGGTTTTGGTGACTGTGGCAATTGACAAGAAAACACCAAGTAGCACCCAAACCGGAACCGAGAGTAGCAATAGCTGCCATGAGGGTTGTTTGGCGAAAGCCGAAATACGCTCGACTACATTAGATTTCCCGAAAAGGGAAAAAACGCCCCACAAGCAAGCTGCATAAAAAATCCAGTGCCAGTATCGGTAAGTTTCCGCAAGGGTATGAAAAAAGAATAATGGATCCGCTTCTTCTACTTTGCCCTCAAACTGAGTTTGCGTAAAGCGATCACGCAAGTCATATAAAAACATTCGCTCAAAAGCATTCTGACCACTCACCACCGGATCATCAAGCTGGACGCCAAATAGCGCGATGGTGGTATACCAGGCAATTGGAAATAGGAGAAGTAAGCCAACGGCCAAGTATGTACTGCGTTTCCGCAAAAGCGGGAAGAACTGTCCGCGCAACACCACATACACCGCTAAGCCGGGAAAAAGTACGCCCATAGCAGGCCCTTTGGTGAAAAAAGCAAGCCCCCAGAACAGGGCGGCCCAGTAAATGCTTCGCTGTTTACCAAAGTCGAGGTGACGCAGGAAATGCCAGAGGCCCGCCAATAGAAAAGCGAGGAGAACGGCGTCAAAATCGCCTGTTCGGCCTACGTGAAAACCCATGATAGCCCGGGTAGGAATAAGCGTCAGACAAGTCGCAAAGGCAAAGAGGTGTGATTTATACAATACGATGATCTGATACAATAGCAGAAAAATAGCGACGGTCGCCAGAGCAGAATGGATACGAAGACTAAATCGATTGTAGCCGAAGAGCTGAAAGTTGGTTGCGACCATCCAGACAACAAAAGGTGGTTTCGCTCGGACTTTATCGGGTTCTCCGGCAAAATGTAGATTGATAAAATCGCCGTTTTTGATCATGTCGACGGCATTGATACCGGTACGAGCTTCGTCCCATTGATGGATTTCTTCACTTCCTAATTTAGCGAAAGCGAAAAAGACAACGATAGGAATGAGCAGAAAAAACAGCTTTTGATCGAGTAGTTGGTTGATGTTCATGTGCCTGTGGGCTTGGCGTTAATTAAGTCGATAATGAAACCTCAAAATGAACCATAATCTTGTATCAAAATAGTGTTTTTTTGACATGCGATAGGATTTACGAGCTGTGTTTATTTTACAATGAATTTTTGCACGGAATAAGTATTGTTTTGTTTCAACATGATCTGATAAACTCCTTGGGGCATGTTGGAGATATTAATGGACAGTTTGTTTTGATTGATGTCTGTTTGGGAGTAATAAAGCCGCCCAAGAGAATCGAATATTTGTACCCCTGAAATAATTTTATTGGCGTTTAATTCAAAAAATCCATTATTAGGATTGGGATAGATGCTAATGCGATTAGCAAGCTTGGATGAAGGTTCAGCGGTATTTGTGCTAATATTTTCAAAAAATACTCTGCTATTTCCTTCTTGGTCATTGAAATTCTGAAGCTCGTTCCAGATAAAATCAACCAAAGCCGGAAATTGATTTTGAATATTGGAATGAATGCTATTGGGAAAATCAAAGTTAAGCGGGGCGGGCGTTTCAAATACGCTCATATATGTGATCAGGCTCGCGAGAAAATATGTATTAGTTGTGCCATGAGGGGCATCATCTTCGTATAAATCAGTTACCGGGATAGGCATTGTAAAAAAGTCGGTTTGTAATTTACTAAGTATAGGCCCTACCGGAATCATACGAACTTCGAGGTTGGGACGAGAGCTAAGCAAAGAATCCTGGTATTCGAGCCACCAATCATTAAAATCTGCTTGAGTGTAATCGTGGTAGGCGTCCATTTCTGTTGCATTGGCTGGAAATCCATTATTGAGGAAAGGAGCCATATCGGGCCAGTTTTCGTATAGATAAAACCGCACGCCCTCTTCTTGTGTATCTACCCAGTCAAAAATGATTTGAGTAGCAGAAAGAGGAGATAATCCTGGATCAGTAGGATAGTCAAAATATGCAGGTTGCCATTGCATAAAGTTGCCGGGTGTCAGTAAGATACTGTTGAAATCTGCATCTGCAAAGGTTTCGTTATTATCGGCATCCCAGACGGGCGGCACCAATTGGAATCCCCAGTTAGGGCTTGGAGGAAGATTGGTGTGGGAAGGGAGGAAGCCGTATTGGCCAGTTGCGGCAAAAGTGTGGTTATCCGCAGATGCCAAGAGGTATAACCAATGCGCTATCTTACCTTCATCACCATTGATACTAGCTGATTCGTAATTGACCAAGCTATGGCCAAACATATACATTCTGGCCGCATCAATTTGTCCATGACTGTTTATATGCCCTATGAAGAAAAATAGTGCAATCCCGAGTAGTTGTTTCATTACTTTGTTTTTCTTAGAGAAGTAGTTTTGTGTAAATGAAAAGTAATATCGGGAAAAAGAAGGAGGGAATAAAAAAAGGCAGTGACAAAAGTGTACACTGCCGAACCTATATTTTCGATCGCTCTAAAAACCTTATGAACTTGCGAAAAAATCGACAAGTTATACGGAAAAGCTTTCTCCACAAGCGCAGGTGCGAGCTGCATTTGGGTTATTAAAGTGAAAGCCCTTTCCATTGAGACCACTCGAAAATTCGAGAGTAGTATTGCACAAGTATAAAAAACTTTTCAGGTCGCAAACAACTTTTACACCATTGTCTTCAAAAACCTGATCGTCTTTTTTGAGTTCATTATCAAAGTCCAGATTATACGTTAATCCAGAACAGCCGCCACTAGTGACGGACACCCGAACGAAATGATCTTCAGTCAGATCATCATTCTTAATTATCTCTGCAATTCTTGTTTTTGCACTATCACCAACGTATACCATAATAAATACAATTTTAATCTTTTTATTGCAAAAAAGCAGATGTTTAACACTCTAAGGCACTCTTTTAGCTGCCTTATTTTGGTCCTGCCAACGACCTTTGATCTTATGGAGTGCTGCAACTGTCATTTGGGCACAATACCACTTATGGGCCGGTAATTGAAGCGACTCGATTAGAACGCTCTCGAGTTTTTCAAAGTTTTCAGACAGGGCACACCCTTGTAACTTTTCACGAAGCCAAGCGCCACAGGCAATCATAGCCCAGCAGTTAGCTGCTTTAAATTGAGCTTGTACGATTCGATCATCTTGAATACATAGGTACAAGACAATTCCTTCGGTCTGGTCGGCACTAAATTCAAGGGCTGTCAACAACAAGCCTTCGCACGCCCGAATCTCTTGGAAACGAGCTTTTTTAAAATAATCGTAAGCTTGAATGGGTATTAAAAAGCGCATCTGCTTTCATTACAAACATCTAAAATAAGAACAACATGAATAAGATTCAAGTTTTGTATCCATGAGGTGATGTAGTTATGGCTGATTTTTTGATAATTCAACACTCCATCACCCATAAATACACCACTCATCAAACATCAAACATAATTACATCAAACATAACTACATCATACATCAAATATCAAAACATCCTCAATACTCCAAGCTTTCCATATCCACTCCCTCTTGAAACATTTCCCAGAAAGGGCTAATTGCACGAAGCTGGTTGACTTGTTCAGTGACTAATTGACAAGCCCGTTCGATCTCTTCCTTTGTAGTGAATCGACCCAAGCTAAAGCGAATTGCGCTATGAGCCATACTATCCTTGAGTCCCATTGCGCGTAACACGTGCGAGGGTTCCAGTGTTGCAGAAGTACAAGCAGAGCCGGCGGATACACCAAGTTGATCGCTACACCGAGCCATAAGTGTTTCTCCTTTGACAAAGCGGAAAGACAAATTTGTTACTTGGGGAAGCCGGTTAGAGGAAGGTCCGTTAAGATAAACTTCATCCAAGTTTTGGAGTAGTTGTTGCTCTAGATGGTCACGCAGTTGGCTTAGTCGATGAGCTTCTTCCCTCATTTCCTGAGCTGCAAGTGCCGCTGCTTTGCCTAGTCCGACTATACCCGGTACATTCAGTGTGCCAGAGCGCATGCCATTTTCGTGTCCGCCACCTTCTATCTGTGCCGCAATTTTTATTTTTGGTTGTCGACTACTCACATAGAGCGCACCTACACCTTTGGGGCCATACATTTTGTGAGCAGAACAACTAAGTAAATGGACCCCTGCAGCTTTCGGATCGACAGGGATTTTGCCAACAGCTTGCGTGGCGTCGCTCATGAAAATAGTACCTTTTTCGGCACAAATTTTTCCGATATCATGCATAGGTTGGATGACTCCCGTTTCATTATTTGCCCACATAATGCTGACGAGTATCGTGTCAGGTCGTACGCTTTCGCGCAATTGGTCAAGGTCGACCATACCAGTTGCATTTACCGGAAGGTAGGTGACTTCTGCGCCCCATTTTTCCAGTTTTTGGCAGGTGTCGAGTACTGCTTTATGTTCTGTTTGAAGGGTAACGATATGCTTCCCTTTGCGGGAATAATTTTCAAATACCCCTTTTATGGCTAAGTTAATAGCCTCCGTTGCACCAGAAGTAAAGACCAGCTCTTTTGTTTCCGTCTGTAATAATTGAGCCAATTGTTCGCGAGCGGTATCCACTGCTTCTTTTGCTTGCCACCCCCAAGGATGATGTCGGCTGGCCGCATTACCAGGTATTTGGTGAAAAAACGGCAACATAGTATCCAGTACTCGAGGATCAACCGGAGTAGTGGCATTATTGTCGAGATATATGAATGGATTGGGCATAAAGACTAGTTGTTTTCCATGTAACACCAGAAGTAGAGTTACTGTTGATTCGATTTATCTGTTGTAGGAATCGAATTAAATTTTAAATTGGATGAATAGTTGAATTGAAAACCAAATAAAATGCATGCGATAGAAATTGTAAAACAGGGGCTTAAGCTACTCAAAAAAGAGAAATTGTATCAACAAAAAGAAATAGTTGCGAAATTAAAGACACTGGGGTATAACACAACCACCTCTTCTTTATCCAAAGCATTGAATGGCAAATCAATTGGAATGATAACTCTGAAAAAATTACATGATGGTCTACTCATTTTGATAGATAAAGAAATGGGAATGCTTTTTGATAAAGAGGCAGAGGCTTTTGTCCAAAAAGAAAATAAGGATGTAGTGGAAGTAATTCAGCCATTTGATCCATTTGAAAAAGAGGGGTTTGAATTTATGGAGTACGGTAGGATGAAGATTGAAGAAAAGATTAAGTTCATGCAGGCTGCTCAAAAAGAAATTATAGAATTAGGAGTACGGCTTAATACTTTTATCAGTTATTTTACAAACCGCAGTAGTTATGAGTTTGCCCACCCTTTTGCGAAGCTATTAGAACGGGGATTAGATGTAAAGTTGTTTATACTCGATCCTGATTATAATGGCAGCCATCTTTATTTTGAGGATAGGGCAAAAATATTGCCAAAGGAAAAAAAGAGCCCAGAAAGAATAAAAGAAGTTATTCAGGAATTCAGGGTAGTTTGTAAAGAATTTGATTTGTTAAAAAAGAAAGGAACGCTTCAATTATTTAAATATCGACATATACCCTATAATCATTTTTTGATTAGAGACGGCAATAGGAGAGATGGAGAGATGATAGTATCGCACTATTTATTTGGAATCAAGCGAGCGGATTGTCCAAGTATGCGAATTGAAAAAGCAAGAATGCACGATTTATATAAAAGATATTGGACTTCTTATCAATATTTGACGAAAGACGCTAAAGAAGTGGATTTGTCGTAAAATATTTTTCTGACTAAAGAAAGAGTGGAAATTTCTAGAAATTTCTAGCTCCTCAGATGAATTCATATAGCCCGGTTTAGCCCACCATTTATGCCCACCTTTGTAATGTAAAGCGAAGGAAATAAGTTGGATTTAGCAAAGTATTGACTGATGTTTTGATTTACTTAACAATTCAATTACGTCAATAGGTTTTACGCTTCAATTTTGAAAATTCAAAGTTGGAGGCTGTCACCTAATGCATGAAAACTTTGCTTGGATAAAAGATAGCTGCAGATATCTGGTTCCCATCTCGCTTTGCGGTCAAATTCATTTCATCATTTTAAAATTAACTTACTATGACGATAATCGATGTAATCGAGGTGGTTATGATTGTGATCGAAGAGATCATTCTAACATAGTATCGCCGTAAACAACTGACTATAGTCATAGAGCGCTCGATGAGGGATTACACTTAAAAGAAAGGAGTGTAATCCTTTATTTTTTTTTGAAGCCAGGAGTGACAAACTATATTTTGCTTACTATTGAATTTTTGTTGAATATCTTCAAGTGATCTTTTACGATCAAAGAGGTGTCTGAAAATGATCAGAAAATTGCGGCAATTCTCGATAGTAGAATGATTCAGAGTAGCTTTTTCTTTAGTAAGGTAGACTTGGAATGCATTAAATACAGCTTCTGTTTCTTCAAAGTATTTATTTGATTGATCCCGCATTTCGTATAGGCTTCTAATTTTTAAAAGCCTTAATTCAAGTGAATGAGCTACATTATTTGGTCTAATCTTTTCGAGCAATGTCAACACTTTTTTAAAATTCTGCATTTCAAATGCGAGTCTTGCATTTGCTAATATAAGAATCGTGCTACGAGTTTTTTCAGGCAGGGAAGAGCTGTATTTATGAATAAAAGATTGTGCCCATTGAAACTCGTCGACTTCAAAAGCAACATTTAGCACATTGGAAAATTTTTGCTCTGAAATAATGCCATTTTCGCGAAATAAATCTAATTGTAACCCAATTTCATACAATTCAAAAATGAAGGTGAATTTTTCGGGGAGTTTCGTGATTGGCCTTTTATAAAGATAGCTAACCAAATAAGTAATGATGATAAGTAGTTCGTTTGGATCGATTGGTAAACTGGTTTCTTTTTTCTCATCCATCGCTTTGAAGCTTGACAGTTTGTGTTTTAGTGCTAGGTATTTATTGCTTTCGAATGAGTTGGAGTTTACTAATTCGTATAGTTGTTCGTAAAGAGATAGTAATGTTTCGGATTTTGTTGAAACTGGAATTGATGTACTTTGTTTTTTTTCATGATTTTCGTTAAGTATGTTTTTTCTGTTGATCAATTCTAATTCATATTTAATTCTGTTGATTTCATAAGTAAGTAAATTATAGTTTTGTGCTTGCTTAATCTGGTAAACCCTTGATTTTAGTTTGTTTTTTA
>JALEHC010000004.1 GCA_022763215.1 Saprospiraceae bacterium | reverse complement strand
TTTCCCCGGAGTGGACCGATCAGTCTGCCTTTGTATTTGGCGCAAGCTGGGAACAATTATTTGGCCCGGTTAAATGGAAAAATCAATTAGAGTTTCGATACTATGGCAAAACATTTAACAAGGATCAAATCAGTCGATTAGTTGTCTTTAGGGATCAGGATAATCCAAATGAATACCAAAATACTGTGGGCGAAAATCTGTACCCAATTCGATCTTATGATCGCCCTTTTAGTCAGTGGGCCGTTTTTACAGAATTTCGAGATCGCAATGTATTCGGTTTGACCTCTGTCACGGAGATTGACTGGAATGTCTTCAAAAATTTTTATCTGAATGCCGTTTTTGATCTCAATTATCTGGAAGTCGAGCAAGAGGGTTCCAAGTTTTTTCCGTTTTATACAGCAGCGGCAGCTATTCGACTTGCTGACGATTTGGAAATTGCATTCACCTTTACCAACAAAGCGATGAACCTCGACCTACACTATCATACTTATTACCTCCTTGATGCTCCTTGGTATGGTTACCGAATCAGAAAAAGATTACCTGCAGATTGGTAAAAAAATCTCCCTCAAGGTGATACTTATACTTTAAAAGCCCACTTACTATAAAAAGCTCAAACCAAAGACCATGAAGTACCCAGACATACACCATCTTTTCAAAACAAACCGCGAGGCTGCATTTTTGCAGTTGTATCGGCAGGTTTATCCTCAAGTGGAGACGATGATTCTTCGTTTGGGTGGACAAACAGAGGATGCCAAAGATATTTTTCAGGATGCGCTGATCGTATTTTATGAGAAATCGGTACAACAACAACTTCAACAAATACAAAGTCCGGCTTACTATCTCAAGGGCATTGCCAAAAATCTATGGTTTCAAAAATGTAAACAGACAACACTTCCAACTAGTCCGCTTTCGGAAGAGCTGGCGATTCCAGCAGATTTTTATACCGCTGACAAACCCACTCAGAAACTTAGCCGATACCTCGAAGTCGCCGGAAAAAAGTGCATGGAGCTATTAAAAGCCTTTTATTACCACCAGCAATCTCTGCGTTCGATTGCAGAGCAGCTAGGGTATCAAAATACACGCTCTGCGACCGTGCAAAAGTATAAATGCCTCGAAAAGATCAGACAAACGGCACAAACCAAAAGCGAAGCTTATGCAATGGAAGTGGAATGAAGTCAGAATGGTGGAACGCTATCTGCGAAAGCAACTAAGCCCTCGGGTTATGCAATGGTTTCAAGCGAAGCAACTGCAAGACTCGGATTTTGCGCAAAGCATAAAGTGGCAGGCACAGGTGTACCGTTTGGTCAAATTTGCCGCAAGGCAGGACCTCCGCAAAGAAATCAACAAGGCTGAAAAAGCCTACTTCTCAGAATAATCATTTTTATAAGAAGTTAGACGGAACTACAAACAAGTAAAATTTTATCCGTCACTTATCAAAATCGGAATGCAATGATACCATCTGCAAACACTATTCCTATGGTCATTGACGCCAGTGACCGCAGCGAACGGGCGTATGACATCTATAGTCTGCTCCTGAAAGAACGCATCGTATTTCTGGGAACAGCTATCAATGATCAGATTGCGAATCTGATCGTTGCTCAGATACTGTACCTCGATAGTCAAAACAGCAAACTACCCATCAATATGTATATCAATAGTCCGGGTGGCAATGTCTATGCCGGTCTTGCCATACTCGATGCGATGAAAATGGCCAAAGCCAGCGTGCACACCACTGCCGTGGGAATGACTGCTAGTATGGCTACTGTTTTGTTGTCGGCTGGAGAAAAAGGATGTCGACATGCATTGCCCCATGCAACGATTCATCTGCATCCAGCAAGCTCAGGGGCACAGGGCTATACCGAGGATGTACGCATTGCTTACCACGAACAAGAGCGACTGGAAAAACAGCTGTTTCACCTAGTCGGCAAACATGCCGGACATGACTGGAGAAAAATAGAAGAAGACTTCAAACGCGACCGCTACATGAATGCCCCCGAAGCAAAAGCCTACGGCCTAATTGACGAAATATTGGGACAAACCCAGGATGTCGTCTGGATAGACCGGGCAGATATTGGTGTGCGATTTGACCAGTAAACTTGATTAAATAGCACGAGTACGTCCGCCATCAACAATCATACTGGTGCCCGTGATGTAGGAAGCTGCCGGGGAAGCCAAAAAAGCAATAGCTGCGGCGACCTCCTCGGGCTTGCCAAAACGCTTCATGGGCACAGTAGACTCCATCTTTTTACGTTGTTCTTCAAGCGCAATACCTTGCTTTTCGGCCCTTGATTGTATGATACTGTGCAGTCGATCAGTAGACGTAAAACCAGGCAAAACATTATTGACCGTAATGCCGTGGGGGCCGAGTTCATTCGCAACCGTTTTGGCCCAACTAGCGACTGCGCCGCGAGTAGTATTTGAGACACCGAGTCCATCGATGGGAATCCGTACGGAAGTAGAAATGATATTGATAATGCGGCCATAGCCACTTTCTTTCATGCTTTCGCTCGTAATTTGCGTAAGCAAATGATTGCAGATTAAGTGTTTGTGGTAGGCATCCAGAAATGCTTCTGGGGTAGCCTCGATAATTGGTCCACCCGGAGGGCCACCCGTATTATTGATCAGAATGTGGATAGGCTTTCGCTGAACCAGATTTCGGACTTTCTTTTTCAGATCATCTGGTTGGCTAAAATCAGCCACTAGGAAGTCGTGGTCTTGGCCTTCTGCTTGCAGGCTCAAGTCCAGTTCTTTAAGGACGTCGGTCATTTTTTCCGGTGAGCGCGATACCAGGGTGACATTAGCGCCCAGTTTGGACAATTCGATGGCAGTGGCTTTGCCAATGCCTTTACTGCTTCCGCAAACTAGAGCATTTTTTCCACTTAGATCAAGATTCATGCGTTGATTTTTATTGGATAAGGGTTGGCAATTTAATAAAAAGGTGGGAAACGTACTTTTTTC
>JALEHC010000503.1 GCA_022763215.1 Saprospiraceae bacterium | reverse complement strand
CGCATAGTTATATGCGGGAGTGTAATGAGGCATTTACTATACTTTATGGAGCGGGTATGCCCGAAAATATTCGAAATTGGTCCATCGGAAAAATCAATGTAGAGTTATGGGATGAAATGGGCGATCCTTACTTCAAATTATTTGCAGAAATGGGGTACAAAATAGAAGATGTGCTCATACCTGTAAAAATTAGAGGTAAACAACCAATGGTGTTATCCAATTCTGTATTTAGTATTATCAATAATGGAAAAATCGTAGCGATTTGGGGTGTCCAACGCGATGTAACAAAAATAACGGAAGCCAGAAAAGCACTGGAAGAAAAGAATTTGGCGCTTCAGCAATACATCCAAAGTAATATGCAATTGGAAAATTTCGCCTACATTGCTTCCCACGACCTTAAAGCCCCTATACGTACCATCATTAGTTTTTCGCAATTACTACAAAGAGAATTAGGCGAACGTATACGCGAAAAAGAACAAAATTTTCTCAATCGTATTATTGATGGAGCCAGAGGTATGAGCAAACTGATTCATGGCTTGCTGGAATATTCGAGGGTCGGAGGAGGGACCTTATCAAAAGAAGAAATTGAAGTCCCCAAATTGCTTCATGAAATCTTAAAAGACCTAAAGTCTACCATCAAAGAATCAAACGCCAAAGTCGAAATCATCGGCATGCCTACACGTATTGAGGGTAATTCGACTCAGATTAGACAACTTTTTCAAAACCTGATCGAAAATGGCATTAAATTTAAAAGAGAAAACATTCCGCCTTTGATTCGCATTAGTGCACAACAAAAAGGTTCTTGTTGGGAATTTGCTATTTCAGACAATGGCATCGGTATCAAGAAAGCTCACCATCAGAAAATTTTTAAACTCTTCCAGAAACTGCATGACGGGCAGCAATACGAAGGCACCGGTATTGGTTTGGCTTTAGCCAAAAGAATCGTCGAACAACACGGCGGAACAATATCGCTTGAATCTAGCCCGGAAAAGGGCAGCACTTTCCATTTTAGTTTATGTCAATAAGCGATTGAAAAACCATCACTTTAATTGAAAATTTAACAAGCTTAGCACAATATTTTGCATTGTGTGTTTTTCTTTACTTTTAATCTTGATTAGGGTCGCATAGTCAGAATATATTTTTTATATTACGCATCTAGATAACTAAATATGTTCAAATATGCACCTGAAAGGAAATCATACTTTTGATGCCAATGCTAAACAGGTATGGGATTGCCTCATGGATCCCGACACCCTTGCACGAATTACTCCCGGAATAACCAAGTTGGAGTTGGTGGAAGCTGATCATTACAAAGCGATAGCTGAAGTGAAAATGGGGCCTGTAAAAGGCTCTTTTTCAGGTGATTTGGCTGTAGCCGAAAAAGAAGAGCCCAAACACTTTTTGTTGAAAGTTTCTCAAAAAAGCCGGATCGGTAATGTTTCGGCAGATGTCGCCATTGATATCGAAGAAGTGGAAGGTGAACGCTCCGAATTGCGCTTTGACGGTAAGGCCAAAATGTCGGGCTTGCTCGCCCGTACCGGTCAGCGCGTACTTTCCGGGGTAGCCAATACCTTGACCAAACAATTCTTCAAAGCGCTTGAAGATGAATTGCAGAAAGAACAGGCATAAACTCATCTATTACTTTCTTATAAAAAATTACCTATGTCAAAAATCAAATTAAAAATCAACGGAGAAGTAGTTGAAAAAGAGGTAGAAGACCGTACCCTTCTAATCTATTTTCTTCGCGATGCACTCGGCCTTACCGGGGCTCACGTTGGCTGTGACACCAGCAGCTGTGGCGCGTGTACCATTATGATCGACGGCAAAGCCGTAAAATCATGTACCATTTTGGCAGTGCAAGCTGATGGCACTGAAGTGAAAACCATAGAAGGAATGGCCGAAAACGGTACATTACACCCCTTACAGGAAGGTTTTAAAGAAGAACACGGACTACAATGTGGCTTTTGTACACCGGGTATGGTCATGACGGCAGCAGATTTACTCAGCCGTAATCCTGACCCATCTGAACAAGAAATTCGGGAAGCATTGGAAGGCAATTTCTGCCGTTGTACCGGTTATCATAACATTGTACGCTCCATTCAATACGCTGCCAAGAAGATGAAAGAAACTACCTCTATGGTAGGTGCATAATCCTCATTAACTAATAGCTATAAATAATAACGCAATGACTTTTATAGGAAAATCTGTGAAGCGTGTAGAAGATAAGCGCTTCCTCACCGGCAAAGGCCGCTATACCGACGACATCGTGTTGCCGGGTATGCTGCATGCCTATATATTGCGCAGTCCTTACGCGCATGCCAAAATTGAAAATATCGATACCTCGGAAGCTGAAAAAATGGATGGGGTAGTTAAAATATTTACCGGAAAGGATATCGCCGATGCCGGTATTAATGGTGTCCCTTGTGGATGGCAAGTCAATTTCAAAAATGGCGATACCATGAAAGAACCTCCTCACCCGCTCTTGGTCGCTGATAAAGCACGATACGCAGGTGATGGTGTAGCCATGATTATCGCTGATTCTAAAGAAACTGCTCGCGATGCGGCCGATGTAGTCATCGTAGATTATGAAGAGATGGACGCCGTTACGCATGCGGCCGATGCAGTAGCAGATGGCAAACCATTGGTTCACGATGAAGCTCCTAATAATATTTGCTTTGACTGGGAACTAGGGAATCCAATCGATGAAGTGAATGCGGCGATGGATGCTGCTAAGCATGTCACTACACTTGACTTTGTCAACCAACGCGTAATCCCGAATGCGATGGAGCCTCGCTCTGCAATCGGACATTACGAAGATCATAGCGAAAAATATACCCTGTATACCACTTCCCAAAATCCACACCTCACACGTTTGCTCATGTGTGCTTTTGTATTGGGGGTACCCGAGCATAAGGTACGCGTAGTGGCGCCAGATGTAGGTGGTGGTTTTGGTAGTAAAATTTTCCATTATGCAGAAGAGGCATTGGTTACTTGGGCTTCCAAGCAACTGAAGCGTCCTATCAAATGGACTGCTGATCGTAGTGAAGCCTTCTTGACAGATGCGCATGGTCGTGACCATGTTACTAAAGCTGAAATGGGCTTTGATGACGATGGTAAAATGGTTGCACTTCGCGTGAAAACGCATGCCAACCTGGGAGCTTACCTTTCTACTTTTGCTCCTTGTGTTCCTACTTGGTTGCATGGTACTTTGTTACAAGGACTGTACACCACACCAAAAATTAATGTAGATGTCACCGGCGTATTTACACATACTACACCAGTCGATGCCTACCGTGGAGCTGGTCGTCCGGAAGCTACTTACTTATTGGAACGCCTGATTGACAAGGCTGCTTTGGAAATGAAAATTGATCCGGCAGAATTGCGCCTGAAAAACTTCATCCCGCCATTCGATGGTGTTAAGGAGGAAGGTTATATGACGCAAGTAGCCCTGCAATACGATAGCGGAAACTACCACGGTGTGCTTGAAAGAGCATTAGAAATGGTAGGCTATGATGATTTCCGTAAGGAACAAGAAGAAGCCAGAAAGAATGGCCGCCTACTTGGTATTGGGTTCTCGACTTATATCGAAGCTTGTGGTATTGCTCCATCGGCAGTAGTTGGTGCACTGGGTGCGCGCGCAGGTCTTTACGAATCGGCACAAGTACGGGTACAACCAACCGGAAAGGTAAGTGTGTACTCTGGTTCGCATTCGCATGGGCAAGGCCACGAAACAACTTTTGCACAAGTAGTGGCAGACCGGATGG
>JALEHC010000502.1 GCA_022763215.1 Saprospiraceae bacterium | reverse complement strand
GGGTCTAAGCAAAAGTTGGCAGGGGATATTTTTCCGGTATATGAAGGGGGGATAGAAGTGGCGTTGGCATTGTTTCGCTTGACGGGAGAGGAAATGTATCAGGAAAAGGCGTTTCGATTTGCGGAAAGCAATAAATCGATTTTACTATTGGAATCGATTAATGAAAGTGTGGCCAAAAGTTATAGTGGTATTCCGGATAGTTTGTTGGATGCGGATAAGAGCTTACGGACGGAGATCGCATTTTATGAAAAATCGATCAATGAAGAGAAGGCGCAGCGGGATACAACTAAAATCGATTATCAAAAAATCAAACAGTGGAAAAATACACTTTTTGATCTGAAAAATGAATATCAAGCCTTGATCCGGGTACTGGAAAAGGATTATCCTAGATACTATGAATTGAAATATGAGACGAAGCTGGCAACACTGAAAGAGCTACAACAAAACATTTTGTCGCCTACGGATGCTATGCTTGAACTGTTTGTTGGAGACCGAAATATTTATGTATTTGCGGTAACGCAAAATCAAGTGCATATAGAAACGATCTCAAAACCAGAAGACTTTGAAAAGCAATTTGAGGTTTTTTTCTACCATACCAAGAATCCACAAAAAAGTAAAAAAGATAGAGATCCAGCATTGGCACTGAAAGGGCAATATGATTTTTATGCAGATTACCTGGAGGGCGCTATGAGCACTCTGCCGGATGGTATCAAAAGATTGATCATCATCCCGGATGATATGTTTAGCTTTTTGCCTTTTGAGATATTTCTGAGTAGTCCGCCTCAGAAGATGAATAAACCTCGGTTTTCACTGGAATATCACGATTATTTGATTGAACAGTACTCGTTTACATACAACTACTCAGCTACTCTTTTGCAGAAAAGTTATGCGGAAAGAAAAGGGCCGAAAGCAAAGCATTTTCTACTGGCTATGGCACCACGGTTTCTGAAAAATAATCAGGTTGCTTCCCGAGATGCAGAGCGGGTATGTACGATCAATGATATAGGTAATCTGGGGTGTACGGATGAGGAAATTGAACAAATTACAGATATGGTGGGCGGCAAAGCACTATTGGATTATGATGCTAATATGGAGGCATTCAATCAAATTGCGAGTGAGTATAAGATCATCCATCTGGCTACGCATTCGTGTCCGGATGAAGAAAATCCAATGAATAGTCGCATATTTCTGGCAGATGGTGCATTGACAAACTATGATTTGTTTAATTACAAATTGTCAGCAGATATGGCCGTGTTGAGTGCTTGTAATACGGGCTTTGGCAAGTTTGTAAAAGGAGAGGGCGTAATGCCGCTTTCCAAAGGTTTTATCCACGCAGGTGTGCCAAGCACTATCGCTAGTACGTGGCCGGTGGAAGACTGCGGAACGGCGGAGATCATGACGCTATTTTATAAGTACCTGAAAGAGGGCTTAGCCAAGGATGAGGCATTGCGCCAAGCAAAGCTACAGTTTATGCGAGAAAGCAATAATTTATTTCGGCAACCCTACTTTTGGTCTCCATTGATACATGTTGGAAATGTGGAACCGATTGAGGTTCCTTACCGAACGCCGACCTGGGTATATTGGTCAGCAGCGGGTCTGTTATTATTGATGGGCGGTACGATATTGTGGCAAAGACAAAGACAGACCAAATTGGCAGCGTAAATTTCGGTTATCCATAGATTTTTAGAATGGTATGACAAGTAAAAGGAAATGCTCTTTGTGAAATTGGAGCTTTCCTTTTCTTTAGCTGAAATAATGATACATCTGAAAAAGAAACAAGAAAATACCTGCCACAATCAGATAGTAATTGACTGCCTTGTAAAAGGAATCGTAACTCTTCCATGCCTTCCACCTTGTAATAATAAATACGATTGGAATCAACGCCAAAATCTGACCAAGTTCCACACCAATATTAAAACAAACGATTTTTGCTAAGAATTGACCTCCTCCCAAATCAAAAGATTGCAAACGAGTTGAAAGCCCAAAACCATGAATCAACCCGAAAATAAATACCATCATTAATAAATTCGGAGATGCTACTTTGAATAGTTTTTCAAATCCCCCGAGGTTCTCAAACCCTTTGTACAATACACTCAGCGCAATAACGGCATCAATCAGATGTTCATCTGCTTTAATACCCCAATAGGTCGCAAAAATCAAAGTAATACTGTGCCCTATGGTGAATGCTGTAATGAATCGAACGATATCTTTAAAACCACTGAGGTAGAAAATAACTCCCGTCAAAAACAGCAAATGATCGTATCCGGTGACCATGTGCTTTGCTCCGACAAATATGTAGGCCAATAAGCCACCATCGCTCAAGGTTTCTTGATCTGCTTCACTAACGCCATGGGCTAATAAGAGGAGTGGACAAAAAATCAGTATTGTTGTTGTGAGCTTTTTTATGATTGATTTCATGAAGATTTCCGGTTGAAAAAGAAAAATAATCCTCCAATTAACAATAAGCTTACGAGCCAATAAGCGTAAGATGGAATGCCCAAGCTATCTTCTTCTGCATGATCGTGGTGATGTGCAGCATCGTCATGATGGTGATGCCCTTCTCCAATGGCAAAAGTCAAGGTCGCCCAATTGGATTCATGCGTAAGCCCTGGTTCTTCTACTGTTTTTAGGTAAATTGTACGCAAATACCATTCTCCCTTTCTGGAAATATCTACCTTAATTTTACCAGCTTCATCTGTTCGTAGTTGCGTAAGTCCTTCTTGGTGGTTGTGCTCCTCGGCTTCGTGCTCATGTGTGTGTGCCTGCCCATTTTCATGGGAATGGCTATGTGCTTCCTCATGTGTATGGCCATCCTCGTGCTGATGCTCTGCATCATGCGAATGATCTGCTTCGCTATGATCATGACTGTGTCCGTGGTCATGCTCAGCAACCTTCGAGCCTACATATACCAACTGATTGGCTAGCGGTTCGCCTTGCCATAAAAGTTGAACTTCCAAGGGATGTCCTGGGTGTAAATCGTATGGATTACTAAGTGGAACAAATTCAATTGGATATCCAAGTTTTGTTTTCCAATCATCTGTCAATTGATCTCCAACTTGAAAAATAGTCTTGACATGTTTTGAATATTTCTCTACTGCATCTTCTTCCATGGCATTGTTTTCTTCTCGCCATTTTAGCATGTCTGTGACGCCATCGTGTGCCAGGTAATTATTGAAATCCTCGGCAGAGAGCTCAATGCTCCTTGGACGCGTCGAAACGCCTGCTACCCAAGTTCCTGCTTCGCCGGTTTGAAAATCCAAGATAGTCACGCCATCTTTTTCAGACCATTGAGTTGTGTCTACGGCTATCCGATTCCCATTTCCCGCAAGGGAGACATCCAACATCCGGTCTCGGGTAATGACGTTTTCACTCAAATCAAAAGTACCGTTGTACAAATGAATTTTGGCAGCTTGGTTAGGCTGAAGAAAATAGGAACCCATTTTTAGGTACATGTCATGGCTGCTCAGTACCATCAGCGCAAAAAGGAGAAAGGCGAGTTTTTTCATGT
>JALEHC010000501.1 GCA_022763215.1 Saprospiraceae bacterium | reverse complement strand
CGCCAGACAGCTTTCCGGCAGGCCTCTTCTTAAAAGGCTCTAATTGCACATAAATATCTTTGATGAGATCATAATTAGCTTCCACGCTGGTATTGAATACTGCGGCAAAAAAATTAAGATTTTCTTCGACAGATAAATCTTGATACAAACTAAATTTACCCGGCATATACCCCACTCGTTTTCGAATTTCCTTGTATTGCTTCACAATGTCAAAGCCATGCACTTGTGCATGCCCTGCGTCGGGCAATAACAAAGTGGTCAGTATCCGAAAAAGAGTCGTTTTGCCAGCACCGTCAGGGCCTATCAGGCCAAATAATGCGCCTTTTTCCACCTGTAGCGAAATATTTTGCAGGGCTTTTACGCTGCCTTTTTCATAAGTTTTGCTGATATTTTGGACAATAATATCATTCATCATTTCGGAATTTTATCTGACCATACATGCCCATTTTGTAAGTACCATCGTTTTTCACTTTCACCTTCACGGCATAGACTTTGTTGGCGCGTTCGTCTTTGGTTTGTATTGTCTTCGGTGTAAATTCTGCCTTGCTGCTAATCCAACTAATCCTGCCTTGGTCTTCATGCATGCCCCCTTGGCCATCGTCGGTAAGGACGGTGACCGTATCGTTGAGCTTAATTTGTCCGAGTTGGTCACCAGAAATGTATACTCGCAAGGTCATTTCTGACAAATCGGCGATACGGTAAAGGGGCTTTCCGGTAGCCGTAAATTCACCATCATAAGCAAATTGCGTTGTTACCGTTCCTGGATAATCATTGATGATGTAACCATCAGAAATTTGTTCTTCTATGAGTGCCAATCGTTTTTGAGTAGGTAATTTTTCACTCAGTATAGCCCGGTTTTGGATGCGGGTACTTTTTTTCGCGGAAGCGATTTGCGACTCGATCACGCCTATTTGTTTATTTGCCACATTCAATTGCTTTTGCAAAACAGCCTGCTGGCCTTCAAGATCATCGAGTTGTTTTTGAGGTACGGCTTTGGCTTTCGCCAAATTGCGAAAACGCTGCACTTCCTTTTCCAAAACAGTCATTTGTTGCTCCAGTGATGCTACTTGAGCCTGCTGGGTTTGTAGCTGTGCCTTCAAAATATCGATTTGCGGTTCTGCTTCATTCGTTTTCTGCTCAATAGCACTAATCGAGGCCAGTATTTGCTCTGCCTGAAGTTGTAGGTTTTTTACATCAATTTTTCCGATGGTATCCCCTGCTTTCAGGATCATTCCTTCTTCAATATCAAGGCGTTGTATTTTCCCGCTGGCTTCTGCACTGATAGTGCGTTCGACAGTTTCAAAATTTCCAGAGGCATCAAAGTTCTTTTCATTTGGCTGACAAGCCGAAAGAACAAGCACGACGGAAGTCAATAATAAAATGGTATATCTCATGGTGGTATATTTTAATTTCCTGAAATAAGAGCATATTGATATTGCGCCATCAACAACTGAGTCTGATGCATCGCTTTTTGCTGACGAGCTTTGCTCTCAGCATTCAGATAATCGATATAATCGAGGGCAGAAATAAGGCCGTTTTCGAGCTGCACTTCTGCCGTTTGGCGAATGCTATTCTGAATGACAATCAATTCGTCATCACGCTCAATCAATTGTAGATACTTATCTACTTCTGCATTTTGCTGGGTTTGTTGTAGCTGTGTGTTCAAAAGGAAAGTTTCTTTCTGGCTAGCCAATTGGGCTTGTTGCACCGCCACTAAGTCTTTATCATTTTTGTTGGTGTATAACCAACCCAAATTCCAATTTAGGCGCAAGCCTGCGATGAAGTAGGGTTCAAAATCATTGCTCAACATATTGAGTCCGGGCCGGCCGTATCCCGCTTGCGCGAAAATACCGAGGTTTGGGATTTTGCGGTTTTCCAGACCATCCAATTGTAACTGCATCGCAGTAGTTTGTAGGCTAAATAACTGAAGTTCTGGTCGATTGATGGTGGTATCTAATGTTTTAGTAACCGGTTTTTGCAAGCGAGTCTCGGGTCCTAGTGATTGCTGTGTAAGCTTGGCCAGCATTTGCAGAAATGCATTTCTTTGTGCAGACACCTCGCTTAGCTGTTGCTTAAGTTTGATACTTTCAGCTTGCAATAATTGCAAATTGGAAGGTGTCGCAGTTCCGTTTTCAACGGCAGCATTCGTCTTTTGAATGGCGCTATTGATGTCCTCTTGGAGAATCAGCAATTGCGATTTTTTTTCGTCTATCAATAGCAAAGAAAAATATAGTTGATGCACCCTTTCCCTGAGTTGATATAGATCAACTTCCACCTTTTTTTGGTCAGCAGCTGCCGTTGCTTCAATTTGTCGTTTCCGAGTTTTAATGGCACTGCCATTGGTCAGCGGCTGAAAGACATCCAAGGAAACCCGGTACTGATCTTTACTAAGCTGCGGAATTTCCATATTCGGAATATTTACATCCAAAAAAGTAACTGCCGACTGATAAGAAGCTTGGCCGTTAATGCTGAGCTGTGGATAATATCCAGTTGAGGCATTTTTCAGATTGTATGCAGTGGCCTGCTCAATCAGGTTGAGTTGCCGAGTGAGCGGATAGTGCATTCGCGCCCATTCCTGACATTGGGCTAAGGTGATGATCTCCTGCCCTTGAGTCATTCCAAGTGGAATAAAAAGCCCAATGAAGATCAGACTCAGCAGGTATCGTAAATGAATAAATTGCAACATTATATTTTCGTTTTAAACACTTGTTTAATTATAGATCAAAAAAAATCATTCGGTTTTCAACATGGTGTCCAACCACATAGGAATTAACTTTTTGCGTTCCTGCATCAATTGCAAATAGTCTGCATCATTTGCTCCACTAATGTGCTTTACAATTGGCATAGCCAGGAAAGGAAAAATCAGCATTCCGGTTAGGTTGAGCATAAAATGTAGCGGATGAATCATGGGGATTTCGCCTTTTTGTACAGCTTCGAAAAACTGCTGCAAAAAATAAGCACCTTTGGCTTTTTCCAGCACCCCTAGTTTACTCATAAAGCTTTCAGAATCTTTTCGGGCTTCATTGAGTATAAAGGCTGGAACATCCGGATTTTGCGAAAGCATATCGATGTAGCGATCAACAAATTGCTCTATTTTTTCTCGGAGGCTAGTTTCCTGATTATCCATAATAGGCAAAATACCAGAGAAGAAACTTTGGAGCGTTTCCAGCATAATGATATCGTAAAGCTTCTTTTTGCTTCGGAAGTAATAATTCAGAAGTGCCAGATTGATCCCTGCCATTTCAGCAATATCTCTAGTTCGAGTAGCTTCAAAGCCCTTTTCCTGAAATATCTTTCTGGCCGTTTCCTTGATGATCTCCTCTGTATTCTGTTCTGGCATCTTTTTGATTTGATCCAAAACAAAAGTCTGTTATTTTTTTGATTTAATCAAGTGTTTAAATCAAAAAAATAAAAATTGGTTGCGCACATTAAGTGCTACAAAACCTATAAATACCATAAAATTTTAAAAGGAAATAGTGTAGAAAGTAAGTTTAGCCTACATTACCAATCACAACCATAGTTTCGAGGGAAGGTGCCGGACTACCGCCACGGTCTTCAATCGTAACAGCAAATGCTTGTGCATTTTCAATGAAAGGAATGTCTTTTAGGCCCAGCGAAGAAAAGTCAACATCAAATACCCCCATATCTACTGGTGCGCCATCAACAATAGCCCACAACTGGAATTGTTTATCGGTAGGGATAGTTGGCATATTGATGACATCCAGATAGGCTTCTTGGTCATCCGGGTTATAGTAAACACCGGCAATAGCTTCTGGCGAATTATCTGTACCCAACATAAAGATTCGTTGGTTATTTTGCCCTCTTGTGATGCGCAATTGCTGCTGCAATTGGTCAATTAAGGTATCCTTACCTGAGCAATCCTGCTGAAGAGAGTCGAGCAGAATGCGATTATCATTAAGTTGAGTAAGTGTTGTCTGTTGCTGATTGTAAAACATGAAGGCAGCTACGCCCAAGCCAATCGCAACAAGCGCTATTATCCAAATAAGTGGATTATTGCCTCCTTTTGTATTAGTAGTATCGGAAGACTTTTGATTAGAACGGCCATTATTAATGGGGCCTTGGATTTGCTCATCAATTTTTTTCAGCACCTTGTTAGGTAGTTCCTTAGGCATTGCGATAGCGTCAGCCTGAGCAAATTGAGTAAGCGCCAATTCAATAGCATTCAGTTCTTGGCGAACTTCCGGGTATTCTTCAGCATACTGCTGCACCGTCTGTGCTTCCTGTTCGGAAGCAAGACCGAGCACGTAATGCTCTAAAATACCTGATGCTATGAATTCTTTTATATCCACTTTAAAATTTATCTACTACATAAATATATACCAAATAATCGCGACTACAACCGTTAATACAGTTGTACCACCTAATAATCTTCGCAATTCGCGAATGCCAATTTTGGCTCTCGACTTAACTGTTCCTAAGGGGATTCCAAGTTCTTCAGTGACCTCGGATTGGGTGTAGCCATTAAAATAAAGTAGACGGATAATCACTCTGTACTTCTCATCGAGTTGCTCGATTACTCTTCGCAAGCCGACATCCTTAACTTTCATCTCTTCACTAAACGCTACATTATCATATACGTTGGCATCTAGCGATTGGGATTTCCGATTTTGTTGAAATTTTACAAGACGTACCTTATCAATGGCTGTGGAGCGTACAATTTGGATCAACCAAGTGAATAATTTACCCTTATTCGGATCATACTGATCCGCTTTTTGCCAGACTTTCACAAAAGCATCCTGAATGATTTCTTCAGCGACTTCTGTTGTGCCGACAATTCTCAAGGCTACCGTAAACAAGGCATCACCGTAGTGCTCTAGGATTTCACTAACGGCCTCTCGCGGATTGGATTTTAGCAATTCCACGATTCGATGCTCAAATGCTTGTTTATCGAATTCTGCCATGGCGACAAAATAGAAAATAAAAATGGGAAAAAAAGATTTTATTTAATTTTTTAAAACATCCAATCCATAACTTCTCCCCGTATATTCCTTAAATAAGTATAATATGATCCTGTATTTTCATATGTACAGGTATGCATAAAGAGCCTTGTTTGTAAGGGGGAAATGCAATTCTTTGAATTGCCAAGGTTTATAGCTCAGGTTTTTACCTGAGCTTTTTTTATGCCATTTTTAGCCGATTAAACCCTTATTAACACCGTATTTCACCAACGCCATTTCACTTATTATTACCTCCAAATCGACTATCCTCACCAAACACCATTTCTTCTCTTAAGCCAAAATTGACCATTACAATTAGCTGGAATATTATCACTAAAAAAATTTTGACTTTTACTATTAAAAAAAAATGAAATCCTTCCAAAAATATATTTCACCAAAGCATTTTAGTTAACAAAATCTTAAAAAAAAGCCTAATTAGATTATACATAATTAAATTAGGTATCATTGTGCCATGAATACAAATAAAGAATTCCTGAGCGGCACTTTAAAAACGATCATCCTCGCCATGCTGCATGAAAATGGCCGAATGTATGGCTATGAAATTTGCCAACAGGCAAAAGAAAAAACAGGCGGTGCCATTCGACTCACAGAGGGTGCCATCTATCCGGCACTCCACAAACTCGAAAAACAGGGCCTTGTTCATGCTACTAAAGAAAAGGTCAATGGCCGAATGCGCAAATACTACGCCATCAATGAGCAGCAATCCGCTACCGTGGAAATGCAAATTGCATTACTGCTTCAATTCTCCAAACAATTGAATCAACTTCTAAATCCTAAAAAAGCATGATGCAGGCCTTTCAACGTAAAATCCAGCGAAAGCTGAAAAAAAGTGGTGTCCGCAATACCGAATTGCTAGAGGAAATGACGGACCACTACCTTACTTTATTGGAACAAAAACTCGAACAAGGTCAGCATTTGGCGAAAGCCAAACAGGAAGTGCTCACCGAAATAGAGCAACACGATTATAAAGACATGAATCGCCAAATCTTTTTTATTCACTATAAAAATCACCTGATTATGAGTACACTGAGTATTATCCTGGTAGGGATGCTGACTTTTACCAACGTATCTCAACCGACACCACCACCTTTAGCCAACTTTTTTATCTATGCCGATCCGCCTAGTATTTGGCCAATTGAAGCTACTCGCGCCAGTATTTCCTCGGGCTTCGGACAGCGCAAGCACCCAATTCTGAAAACGTTCCGCCATCACAATGGCATCGACTTCAAAGCTAAACTTGGCACGCCTATTTTGGCTCCAGCAAATGGTGTAGTCCAAGAAACGGGCGAAGATAATGGCCACGGGAAGTATATCGTCATCAAACACGATGACATTTACACCACCCGCTACCACCACTTGTCTGAAATCAAAGTCGAAAAAGGCCAAGAAATCAAACAAGGAAGTACCATCGGACTAGTCGGTAGCACCGGAAGATCTACAGCCCCACACCTGCATTATGAGGTACTGGAAAATGGGAAACACGTCAATCCCGAAAAATTCCTTAAGCCTTAATCATTCTCGTTTTAAGAAATCACCCGACTTATGAAATCTATACTTCCTTATTTTTGCTGGCTTTTTTTGTTGCCAATGGCACACAGCCAAAAGCAAATTTGTATCACGATCGACGATCTTCCCGTTGTCAGCTATGGTATACAAGATTCGGCTTACTGGCTAGACATCACTAATCGGCTTGTTCAAACCTTTGATTTCTATCAAATGCCGGCCATCGGCTATGTCAACGAAAACAAATTGTACCAAGATGGGCAATTGCAGTCCAATCGGGTAAAACTACTCGAACAGTGGCTACAAGCTGGCTATGAATTGGGTAATCATACGTATGCACATACCAACTACCATCGTACTGATTTTCAGACATATACGGCTGGCATCCTGAAAGGAGAGACCATCACTCGACCAATGACGAAGCAGTACAATCAACCACTTCGTTTCTTTCGTCACCCTTACCTTCGGCTTGGCCAAACCAAAGCACGGCACGATTCATTACAGACATTTTTGCAACAGCAAGGCTATACCGAGGCACCGGTCACCATCGACAATGAGGAATACCTCTTTGCCAAGGCCTACCATATTGCTTACCACAAAAAAGGCAAAGCAATGGCCCGGCAAATCGGGAAAGACTACGTAGATTATATGGAACGAAAGCTTCATTATTTTGAACGCTCAGCCGATTCTTTGTTTCAGCGCCCCATCCGGCACATTTTGCTGTTACATGCAAACTTGCTCAATGCCCATTATCTGGACGAATTGGCAGATATGTTGCTTAAAAATGGCTATACGTTTATCAGTCAGTCGGCAGCCCTTGAAGATCCGGTCTATCAACGTACACTGAGTTCTCAAGCCTATGGCGACTGGGGTATTTCGTGGCTTGACCGTTGGGCATTGACGGAAGGCAAAAAAGGTAGTTTTTTCAAAGGAGAGCCCCGTGTTCCCGACTATATTCATGATCTGACCAAGCGATAATCGCACTATTTGGAGGGCAGCTATTCGCGCTGTCCGCTTGTACGCAGCACCACAGGCAGCCGTCACCGCTATGAGCAGGCGGGTCTTCGTATATCCACTCAGCCCCACCTGTTCATGCGTTGTCTGGCAGCCTGTGGCACTTTGTATCGCTTCCATCCCGGCTGCAATAATTCCTTTTCAATATTAAAAAGTCCCTCCTATTTGAATGATGTCATGCTGCTCCAGCAAGAAAGCCTTTCCTATTTGTCCGTCTTCAATGGAATTGTAGCAAAGCTATGTTAAGCAACGAAACGTTGAAAATTCCGTCTCAGTCCGTCTTCAGTGGAATTGTAGCCATCTATGTTGGGATATTGGTACAAAGGCAAGCTTAGTCTCAGTCCGTCTTCAGTGGAATTGTAGCAGATAAGGAAGATTTTAAAAATGAACAGAATTCTTCGTCTCAGTCCGTCTTCAGTGGAATTGTAGCAAATGGGTCTAATGGTTTGCTAAAATCATCATTTATGTCTCAGTCCGTCTTCAGTGGAATTGTAGCTTATATACCCGCGTATTTGCGGCAAAAGTCATGCAGAGTCTCAGTCCGTCTTCAGTGGAATTGTAGCGCGTGTGCCAGGTTTGCGTAAATCAATTCATTCGTAGTCTCAGTCCGTCTTCAGTGGAATTGTAGCCAATTCCTGCTCGCCAATGTTAGCGAACTCAGGCCAGTCTCAGTCCGTCTTCAGTGGAATTGTAGCTCCGTTTGTTTCAAATATATACTTTCCTGATAAACAAGGTACAACAAAATTAGGAATAGCTCAAAACGCCCATCCCCATCTGTCGACCTCCAATAGCAGGAAAACCTCCTTTTAGCGACAGATACATAACAGCCTCAAAGTAAGTCGTTTACGTTAAACAAGTCCTTTCTCAAATTGGATAATTCTATTTTTTTAACGTTACGACAGATTCAAGTCTCATTTACCTCCCAAAACGAAGTAAAAAAGGAGCCCGTCCCGCAGTCATACTGCAAGGTGTACTGCGGGAGTCCCGTCATCCGTCTCAGACGGAGACTATGCTCTTCCCGTTACGCTTCCCTGCACGGGATTTCGCCTGCAGCTCAACCTACAGAATGTCAACCCATTCAGGTCGGATTTACCTCCCGGAACGAAGTGCAGGAGGAGCCTGTCCCGCAGTCAT
>JALEHC010000500.1 GCA_022763215.1 Saprospiraceae bacterium | reverse complement strand
GTACAACCAACCGGAAAGGTAAGTGTGTACTCTGGTTCGCATTCGCATGGGCAAGGCCACGAAACAACTTTTGCACAAGTAGTGGCAGACCGGATGGGAATTCCATTAGAAGATGTAGAAATTATCCATGGTGACTCGGAAGCTGTCGCTTTTGGTATGGGAACTTATGGTTCTCGAAGCCTGGCTGTCGGGGGTAGTGCCATTGTGAAAAGTATAGATAAAGTATTGGAGAAAGGTGCACAGATTGCTGCCCACAAATTGGAAGCAAATGTGGATGACCTCGAATATGCGGAAGGTAAATGGACGGTAAAGGGTACGGATAAAAGTGTCGCTTTTGGCGATGTAGCACTGACGGCTTATGTACCGCACGATTACCCACAAGGTTTGGAACCAGGAATGGACTTCTCCAGCTTTTATGATCCGGCCAACTTTACATATCCTTTTGGTGCACATATCGCCATAGTAGAAGTCGATCAAGATACCGGAAAGGTAGATTTAAAGCGATTTATCGCTGTGGATGATGTAGGAAATGTCATTAATCCAATGATTGTAGATGGCCAAATTCATGGTGGATTGGCGCAAGGTATTGGTCAAGCTTTATTTGAAGGAGCTATCTATGATGAATATGGTCAATTAGTGAATGGTTCTTACATGGATTATACCATGCCAAGAGCAGATGATTTTCCAAGTTTTGAAGTAGATCGTCAAGAAACACCATGTCCGCACAATCCACTTGGCGTGAAAGGTGCAGGCGAGGCTGGTTGTATTGGTTCTACTCCGGCAGTTGTAAATGCTGTAATGGATGCTTTGTCTCCATTTGGTATTAAAGACCTGGAAATGCCAATGACGCCAGAGCGCGTATGGCGAGCGATGCAATCCTAATTAATGACTTTAAAAAACTGAAAACATGATTCCTAACGGATTTCAATATCATAGAGCATCGAACTTGCAGGAAGCCTTGTCTATGTTGGCAAAACATGAAGGTGATGCCAAACTGCTGGCGGGAGGCCACAGTTTAATTCCTGCTATGAAATTACGCCTTAATCAGCCTGCTCATCTGATCGACATCAGTCGGCTCGAAGAGCTGAAAGGTATCAAAGAAGATAGTGGGATGTTGCACATTGGTGCAGGGGTTACGCATGGCGAAATAGCACATTCTAAGCTTGTAAAAGACAAAATAGCGATGCTTGCAGAAGCCGCCGACCTGATTGGTGATGTACAGGTACGCAATGTGGGAACGATTGGCGGAAGCCTGGCACATGCCGATCCCGCAGCTGACTGGCCCGCATTAATGTTAGCGACAGAAGCACACATTGATTTGCTCGGCCCTAAAGGAGAGCGCAGCGTAGCTGCGGAAGATTTCTTTACCGGCTTTTATATGACGGATCTCGGCGAAGATGAAATTATTACGCGCATTCGTATTCCAATTCCTCCGGCGGGTACATCTACTTCTTACCAAAAGTTTATGCAGCCTGCTTCTCGCTTTGCTATTGTGGGTTGTGCGGCAATGATTACACGCACCAATGGCACTTGTGAGCAGGTTCGAGTGGCTTTTACGGGCGTATCTGATAAACCCTATCGGGCCAAAAATATAGAGTCGGCCCTTACGGGCAAATCATACTCTGCGGAAAGCATTGAAGCTGCCATTACGGGCGCAGCCGAAGGTGTTGATGTGATGAGTGACCACTTCGCTTCGGAAGAATACCGTTCACATCTAGCCAGAGTTTATGCTAAAAGAGCATTGAATGCTGCCAATTAGATGACTATATTTACGAACATAGGTAAATAATTAGGGCGAGCCATGGCTCGCCCTTTTCATTCTCATATAAGCCCTTTTATGGAACATTCAGGATTAGAACATATTGAGTCGTTACTTTCTGAACAAGGTTATATCACAGAGTCTTCTATCGTGATGTCAGTCTACCTAGCTAAAGAACTCAAAAAGCCGCTTCTTATTGAAGGGCCTGCCGGTGTCGGAAAAACGGAGATTGCCAAAGTTATGGCAAAGGCACTGGACACAGACCTGATCAGGCTGCAATGCTATGAAGGCTTGGATGCACCACAAGCTTTATATGAGTGGAATTATCAGCATCAATTGCTTTACCTTAAAATGGGCGAGCAAGATCAACTTTCGTTGGAAGAAAAGGAAGAAACTATTTTTTCCGATCGGTTTTTATTGAAAAGACCCCTCCTTCAAGCCATCACACATCACAAAGCTCCGGTGCTATTAATTGATGAAGTAGATCGAGCCGATGAAGAATTTGAGAGCTTTTTACTGGAATTGCTTTCCGATTGGCAGATTTCTATTCCTGAAATCGGTACCATCAAGGCCACTCATATTCCACAGGTGATTGTTACCAGCAATCGTGTTCGAGAGTTGTCTGAAGCTTTGCGACGTCGTTGTTTGTACCTTTACATTTCCTACCCCGAATTTGATAAAGAACTAAAAATTATTCAGCAAAAAGTTCCGGGTATTGACGATCGCTTAGGCGTACAGATTTGTAAGTTTATGCAGGAGCTTCGGCAGCTCAAATTGGCTAAAGTGCCAGGCGTAGCCGAAACCCTCGACTGGGCACAAGCACTTGCTGCCCTGCACATCGATCACCTGGATAAAGAAATCGTTGAGTCTACCCTCGGTATTGTATTAAAAGACTGGCAAGATATTCGCCAAGCTCAACTCTCCCTATCCGAATTATTTGAAAAAGTAGGTGCTATCTCAAAACTCGATCAGCTCTAAATGGCCCATCGCGAACTTATTCAACGACAAACTTCTCTGACGGCCAACTTGCTTGGCTTGTTTCGGTTTTTGCGTAAGCAAGGCTATCGAATTGGGCCGGCTGAAGAAGCAGATGTGCTGCGTGCAATTGAACTGCTCGAAGCAGTAAAGGACCCTGAGTTGTTTAGAGCGGCTGTCAAAACGGTGGTTTGCAGAAGTATTTCGCAGAAGCGAAAATTTGATGATTTATACGATCAATATTGGAAGGAACTGGAAAAAGCAGTTGATTCGAAAGTAGCAGATGCTCCGGATAAAAATGGAAGCCAACAAGCGCAAAATCAGCCCTCTTTCCAGGCACTCAAAAGTTGGCTACAAGGCAATACACAGGAAGAAAAAGAAGAAACGGCCACCTACAGTGCGCAGGAAGCTATTGGACAAAAAGACTTTGCTTCTTTTTCGGAAGAAGAACTGGAAGAAATTCTCCAACTTATCCAATTGATTGCACGTTCGTTGGCTTTTCAGTTTAGTCGCAGACAAAAAAAGACGCATCGACACAGTCGTCTGGATTTGCGGCGTACCTTGCGTAACAACCTTCGGCGAGGCGGCGAAATTGTCGACCTGGCATTTCGTAAACCACCACGAAATAAACGCCGCATTTTGTTGCTTTGCGATGTCAGCAAATCCATGGACTTATACAGCCAGTTTCTGATTCAGTTTATTTATGCTTTTCAGAATGCTTATCGGAGTATCGAAACTTTTGTTTTTAGCACTTCTTTGCATCGGGTGAGTCCACAATTGAAAAATGAATCGTTTCGAGCTGCTTTACGCGAATTATCGGAGCAGGTGCCCGACTGGTCAGGAGGTACCCAAATTGGACAATCACTGCATACTTTTTGCAAGGAATATGCCGGACGGTATCTCAATCGCAATACGATTGTCTTGATTCTGAGCGATGGTTGGGATACTGGCGATGTAGATAAGCTGCAAGACAGCATGAAAATGATTCACGCGAAAGCGGCCAAGGTCATTTGGCTCAATCCCCTTGCGGGAAATCCTGCTTTCCAGCCTACCGTGCAAGGTATGGCGGCGGCTATGCCTTATATTGATATTTTTGCCTCCGCACACAATGTGGCAAGCTTGCGTAAAATCGCTTCACATTTGCGAAAGCGATAGCTAATACCAATTACTTTCCAAACTACAACTTAATCATCTTCTGAACGACTTGCATTCCATTTTGCGAAAGCATAGCATAAAACAATCCTGCTGGATAAGTAGCTAGCTGATCAATTGGAATTCGATGTGTTCCCGCATCAAAATATTGCTCTTTTCGCCAGACTGTTTGCCCGAACTGATCCCGAATTTGCAGGCTCACTTGCCCGGATTCCGGAAGCTCAAATTCCAGCATGGTGGAAGCTAAAAACGGATTAGGGTAATTGCGAAGTTGAAGTATTTCGGCCTTTGGCAAAGCCTTCCGTTGTAATCTTACCGGAAGCACATTTCCAGAAAGGTCGTAGGCTTCCGTCTGGGTTAGTCTGTTGCTGAGTGCCAAGGCATCGAAGGCTGCCTGAGCAGAAGGAGCCTTGAGCTGCAAGCGGAAAAGAGGGAGACTGTCCATAGCCTCGTTCTGATTCCAGCTTGCGCTGAAATAGCCTTGCGGCAAATATGCCAGATTGAAATGTTCTTCGAGCATCGTTTGTGCGGTGATGCCTTCCATTTGCACATCTATATCAGTCGACTGCATCGTCCATTGAAAGCCCTGCAATTCAGAGGCTTCAGGTAATGAAAATGAAAACTCGTATCGCTGGCCGGGCTCTATCGCTCTGGCTTCCGCCAAAATAGTAGCCGGTTCTTGTTGATTCCGATTATCGACTTGTTCTTCCTGAAAACTAGTGAATGCGTCCAGGTTAACATCTCCCACTTTGATCGCAACAAAGTCGGCTTCGAGGTTTTCCGCTGATAGCTGCGAAATACTCAACTGCTCAGGAAAAACCTCCTGCCATGGATTTGTACTTTGTGGGAATTCGTAGCTGGCATCAACAAAACGCCAACTCGTATTATTGGGGAATTCACTGAGAATACTCAGTATCATTTTTCGAATATTAATCAAGTCGATGATAGACACACTACCCGAGCGATCTACATCGGCGGCAATAATTTTATAAGGTGAATCAAGTGGCGCTACGCCCAGTATATGTTTGGTCACCAGAATGAGGTCGAAGGTTGAAATTCCATTCTTTGGATTGTCATCCAAATGCGGGGTCAGCACATAATCTTCTTCCATGAGCACAGCTTCAAACGCATAGCCACCCAAGCTATTGGTGCTGACGTCAGCTGTTTCCGGCCCATCGAGCGTCAATTGTACATCGGCCAGTCCCTGGCCTTCAATGGTTTTGATACGGCCACTAATGCTCGTAGTCAATATCGGATTACAAATATCTTCCGGATCAATTAGTTCGATTTGTGCAAAACAACGATCGATATTGGGCCCGCCCAGCGTACCATCGAGTTGAAGCGAATAAGGATTAAAGGCTTCATCCCAGATATGAATTTCCACATCAATCTGATTGGTGTCAGCACAAGTGAATAATAAACTTTGTTGACTCAAATTGACGGGCCTACCGAGTTCGTGGATGGCATAATGAAGATTAGCATCACAACCATTAGGCGTGACATCCACCAGGTCTTGTGCAAATATTTCGAAGACGCCATAATCCGGTTCTCCATCTCCGTCGAGGTCTGTTTCTGTAAGATGAGGCTGGATTTCAAAAACAAGGTCCGTATAACATTCCGGCTGAGGCACTGAGCAATCAATGACCTCTATCGGAATGTAAATGGTACTTTTATTACCAAAACCATCATTGGCTATAAGCCGCAATTGGTGTTGACCAATAGGGAAATACCCATCAATTTGGATCGAATTATTTTGAATACTCTGAATAGCTTCGTTTGTAATATCCAACCATTGATCTGGTGTGCTTTCTTCGGCCAACCAAAGTTGAGCCGTAACTTCTTCTGGGGTGCAACTTTCGTCAAATGCAACTTCCAGGCTAATCTGGCCTTCGCATGGACTTTCGTCTGTGCACACGGGTTCTGGTGTGTCAAAACTCAGTGTTGGAGCCGTATCATCGTAAATTTTGATGACCTGGGTATATTGCCAGTAGCCAATAGATGGAATAGCCCGCCAGTATCCGACAGGATTGGTCGTACCATCACATTGATAGCCTTTGCTCGCTGCTGTAGGTAGTTGGTTCATTGGATCATCATCAGCGTCAATATAGGCCATATTGGGAAGGCGATTTAGCCAGACATCTTCTTCTCCGGCCTGCTCGTCGCAGTCTTCATCTCTTGAAATGATAGCTGCATCGGCTACGCCGTCATATTCACACCAGTTGATAATACTATACGTTCGAAAAATTCGATATCGCTCATTGCCTACGGAAGGATAGGTAATATCCTGATAATTGACAGCAATCAGATCGCATGCTCTGATATGTACTTCTGGTTCGAAATTCATTTCTTGATCACAACTCAAGCTAATGTCTCTTGGAAATTTGATGGAATAATCGTTTTCGATGGTAATTTCAATTTGTTGGACACAGCTGTTTTGTGAAGTGTTGCCATAAGAATCCACCGCATGAAAAGATCGCGTAATTGTACCTGTTCCACAGTCGTCCAAATCCACTTCTGCTGCAAATTCTTGCCAGTCTGACATGCAGTTGTCCGCAGTTGTAGGCGTTCCGAAAAGGCTCTGCAAGTCTGTCAAAAAGTGCAAATCAGTGCTTTCTGGAATATCATTACATCGAATACTGACGGCAGGTGGAGGCGTACAAGTGGGGGGCAGTTGGTCTTGTACAAATACTTTTACCTGACAATTGTTAATGTTGCCGACCTCGTCAATTGCTCTGACATTTACAAGAACTTCTTGATTTACATCACAGCAATTGAGGGGAATCTGATTGCCCCAGTCATTATTTGGGCTACAGCCCGATGATTGACGCCGAACTTCAACATGACTAAAACTACAATTGTCGAGGCTACCATCATTGAGCTGGGAAGCATCGATCATTACTTCACCATCACCTCCGATAGAAATGGTTATATCATCACTACAAATGGCAGTAGGTGCCACCTGGTCTTCTACCACAAAAGAACATTCCAGCGTATTGACATTTCCACAGCCATCTGTTACCGTATATCGAATGCGGTGCGAACCAAGCGGAATATTATTAACCATTCGAGACACGTCATCTGAAGTTACAGTAGCCAGCACTTCCTGTTCAATTAGCGTATCGGTTACAAAACCCCATTGATTATAAACTAGTACTTCGACATCGGTAATAACTTCACTATGAATAGCCGTAGATGAGCAATTGTCCGAAACATCCGGCATGGGAAGTTCGAAACTGGCGGTGCAATCAAATGGCGTAGTTGAAATGCGAAGTGTATCTGTTATTTCTCCAAAATCATCTTCTACAACCAGACATTCTACCATCGGAGGCGTAAAATCACCAACTCGAATTTGTTGGTTGTGAATGAGGTTGGTGGTTGGATCACACCAATCAAAGACACTCCAAACACGAAGAATTTTATAACCACTTTCACAAGTATTAGCACCTGGGTTATCGAAATAGCTGGCCGCTAAATTACAGACATCCGTTTTGAGGGAATAAACCCCTAATGCAGTTTGTACCATCGGGTAGCCTGTCATATCGGGATGTGGATTTCCATCTTCATCCCACTGCTGCAAGTCATCGCATTCGATGGTGGTGGAAAGTGGAGGTAAAAGTACATCTTCAATGGTTGGTTGCCGAAATAAAATCGTTTGAGTACAGGCTTTGCTATTGCCTGATTGGTCGGTAGCTGTAAATTCCCGATTCATTACTGTCACGCCACATTCGCCATTGCTCATCAATTGATCTTCAAAAACGAGCAGTGGTGTTTCCATGCAGTTGTCGCTGACCATTGGATTTCCCGTAAGGGAGAGTAGCTGGTCATTATTTTGCATACTATCGAGATCTGCACAGATCAAGTCGCGAATCAGAATGCCTGGAATGCTAGGCAAATCTTTTATTTGGCCGCCATGCTCCGCATAGACTGCCCAGCGATAGCTACCCGTTGCATTGGCTTCATAAGCGGTGGTAAGCAAGGCATATTCGGTATCTTTTTTTAGCGAAAGCGTAATCGCATAGAGCGTGTCTTGTTCGGTAAGATAGCCTCGGCCACTGTTGCGTTCGCGTCGCTCCGCAATAATGCTTTGGCAAGGCCCCGCAGAGAGGTCGGAAATACCTTTGTAAAGGAAAGCCGCTCCTTGTCGGAAATTGCCTTCAAACTCAAAGGTGTAAATATCATCTTGATCGACTTCGAAAGTTTTTAGATCGTAATAATGCATACCACTTTCTTCAGCTACTTCATGCTGAAAACAAGTGGCATAATCTGTATTCAACTGCGCATCGGTAGTGCTGAGGGTGTCTTCAAAAAACTGTACCAGCACCGGCCGCTGAGCCGTTGAAGTTGTGGGGGGACAACTTATTTCGGGAGCGAGATAATCCACTGGGGTAATATGCCCGATTCCGGAATAGTCGCCAGCCTCTGATTCGATCAGAACGGTTAGTGTTTGATTGATGTATTCATTTGTTATAACATTGCCGATGGCTTGTCCATTGGGGGTAAGTACTTCGACATGGAAATCATCTGGGCAAGCATAATTACCCACCAACATAAGCGATGGATCAATTTCGATTTCGCATTGATTATTCATGGCCAATGTCAATTGATTCACAACGGCAATAAACGGTACATCATGCACTTGGATGGTTTCTTGAATGGTCGTGATACAACCTGGGTTTTGCGGATCATCCAATCCGGCTTCCCCTGCATCAAAAGTGTAGCTGAGGTCATAGTTACCAGGTCCTAAGTCGTTAGGTATGAATTGGGTGATGGTATCGCTGCCCAGCTGAAAAATACCACTGCCCTGAATGCCGTCCATATTTGCCGAAAGGCTTAGTGGAGCACTAGTAATGCAGAGGTTTTGGTCTAGGTTAGCGATAGCTGGATTTGGGTAGAAGCAAGTCGCTTCGGTGTGTAATTGTTGGCCATACTGATTTTCGACGGTGATACTAAAACCGATGGCATCAATATGGATAATCGGTAATTGGTATAGCCCCGGCACTGAATCGACGGCTGGAATAATTTTTCCGGCGGTGATGGCAATGAGCGGATCAGGGGGTGCAGGATTGTTGATGTCATACAGACCCGTAGCCTGTGTGATGGTCCAAACCTGCGCTGTATCCGCTGCTATAGAAATGGTAGTTTTGAATTGTCCATTTGTAAGATTAGTTGCGTTATTAAGACAGGAACATGGTGTTGGTGCATCCGGATTTTCACCCAGATAAATAGTTGGTGTAGTTGTAGTTGTGGCCGTCGAGACAGAAAAAGCCATGGCTGGCATACTCAGCAAGAGTAAGCCCCAAAATAGAACAGTCGGCAAGTGCCATTTGGCTTTCGCCAAATTGCTCTGGGGGAGCCATTGTTTTAATGAATAAACGGTCGTTTGCATAATTTTTTGTTTAAATCTTGTTCCTGTGTTCGTTAATTCTGGTGTAGTTGACTCGATTTGCTCTTATAGATGAAAGTTTTATTTGATATGTTAGAAGCAAAAATGAGGCCAAAAACAAGGTTTCAGTGGGGTTTTGATTTTTATTTGTCTTAATGGGTTGATTATCAGTGCGATAAAAAATGGCCTTTCTCGTCAATTGAGAAAAGCCATTATATGTTTTTGCCTCATTGGAGGCTATTTATCGATGCTTTAATTTAGTTCATTGGCACATCGATGATCAAAAAGTCAGCGTCTTCGGTTGCTTTAATTTGTACTTTTTGGGTATCCCAAACACCTGCTGCATCGCGTTGGTGGAGTGCTTCGCCATCGACTTCGATGGCACCATTCAAGACAAATATATAAGCACCATTGCCCATATTTTGCATATCGTATTCTACTGTTTTGCCTGCTTCAAATTTGCCAAGAGAGAAGAAAGCATCCTGGTTGATCCAGATTGCATTCTCGTCGTTTGGAGACACGACGGTCTGGAGTTGATTTTCGCGATCTTCTGGCTTGAATGTTTTTTGATCATAGCGAGGCTTGATATTCTTTTCCTTTGGGAATACCCAAATTTGAAGAAACTTCACCGGATCGTCCTTTGAGTGGTTGTACTCAGCATGGACGACGCCTGTACCTGCCGACATAATCTGAACATCATTGGATTTGATAACCGTTTTGTTGCCCATATTATCTTGGTGTTCAAGGCTTCCTTCCAGCGGAATGGAAACAATTTCCATATTGTCGTGAGGGTGTGCCCCAAAACCACGTCAAGGAGCAACGAAGTCGTCATTTAGTACCCGCAACAAACCAAAGTTCATTCGTTCGGGATTATACCAACTGGCAAAGCTAAAAGAATGGTGTGTGTCTAACCAGCCATGATTGGCGTGGCCTCTGCTATCTGCTTTATGAATGATCTTTTTCATGCTATTTTGCTTTAAATCAATAACTAACTTTTAATACAAAAATAGCAGCATTTTGTGCAGAACAACATGTCATTTTCGGGGAGTCTATTGTCGTTTTTATAGTTAGGCTGGCCCGACGACGACGACGATTTCACCTTTCACGCCTTTTTGCTCATAGTATTGAGCCAATTGGGAGAGGGGAGCCGTTCGGACTTCTTCGTGAATTTTGGAAATTTCACGAGCGACACAAGCAATCCGGTCTTCGCCGCAATGTTCTGCTAATTGATGTAGGCACTTGACTAAACGATGTGGAGATTCCAATAAAATAAAGGTGTGCGGAAGGCTAGCCAGATATTGCAAACGAGTTTGACGGCCTTTTTTATGTGGCAAAAAACCTTCAAAATGAAACCGATCACAGGGCAAGCCAGAAGCAACAACGGCTGGTACAAAAGAAGTTGGCCCGGGCAGGCAACTCACCTGTATTTGTGCCTCTTGACAAGCGCGAACAATGAGAAAACCAGGGTCAGAAATACCAGGGGTGCCGGCATCAGAGACGAGTGCCATGGTCGTACCAGCTTGTAATTGCTCAACAAGCTGCTGCGTGATGCCATGCTCATTATGCGCATGGTACGACCGCAGCGGGGTCTCGATCTCGTAATGTTGGAATAATTTCTTTGTGGTGCGGGTATCCTCTGCCAGGACCAAATCCACTTCCTTGAGCATTCGGACAGCTCTCCACGTCATATCTTCCAAGTTTCCGATTGGCGTCGGAATCACATACAGCATACCCACCACTATTTTAGAATTAAGTAGTTAGACGGATCGTCTCATCATCAATGAGTTTAATCATTTTGCGCTGAGAAGCTTCACTTATCCATAATGTTGACCCGTCACTTAACAAAAAAGCTTATACCGACTGAATGGTAAAGCTATAAGTTTCCATGATCATGTTGGCTAACATTTTTTTGCAAGCCAAGTCTACTTTTTCTTTAGCTTCTTCCTCAGATGCAGCTTCTAGGTTCATGGTAATATGCTTACCAATACGTACATCTTCCACGCCATTAATGTCGAGGTTGACAATGTTTTTGGCAACGGTTTTACCTTGAGGGTCAAGAAGTTCTTTGTGTGGCATGATATCGATCTCCGCGATAAATTTCATATCTAAGTATTTCGGTTAACCAGAAATAAAATACTGTTGACCAGTATATATAAAACAATGATAAAAAATGGAGCCACCCGCCAGTCAAAAAGAAGAAGCGAAATAGCTATGGCTGCAAAGATAATTTTAATCTCATTTCCTTTCCATGAAAGCTCCTTGATTTTGAAACTGAACATTGGAATTTCCGTGACCAAGAGTATACAAAGCAGTAAAATCGTGGTATACAAGAACGTATAATTCAGAATACCCATGCTAAATCCGTATGGATCATAAATATAAATCAACAATAAACCAATAGTAAGTATGGTCGCAGCCGGTGTTGGTAAACCCAAGAAATTATAAGATTGACGGGTATCTAGGTTAAATTTGGCCAAACGTAGCCCTGAAAAAACAGCTACCAAAAAAGCCGGTAATGCAGCATAGCTCAGGTCGAGTTCGCCCGTTGGGTTTTCCATCCTGAACAAAAGATAGTAATAGATGGCTGCTGGCACCAAGCCGAAGGTGATCATATCCGCCATTGAGTCTAGTTCTTTACCTAATTCTGAATGGACATTCAACAATCGGGCAACCCCTCCGTCCAAATAATCTGCAACTCCTCCTGCGGCAACCATCCAAACAGCCAACTCCAGTCGCTCAGTGAACAAGGCGACCAAGGCGATGCAACCCAGAAAGAGATTGCTGAGGGTGATAATATTGGGGATGTAGCTTTTAATTTCCAAAATAAGACTGCTTTATGCTATGGTTATTGGAGTAATTCTTTGACGAATTTTGTCGGATATCCCAACCAATACCATATATATACTTGTCTCTTATTACAAAGTTACCCATTTTTGCAATACGTCAGCGATAAAATCAACATCCTACTTCACTCTTTTTGCCAAAGTATCAATCACCGGGTTGGCTTTGTAAACAAAGCCGGTTTCAAATTTCTTTATATTACAAGACAATCAATTCTAGTGTAATGGCATCTTTTAGTTTGTCATAATTAATAAGATGAATGATGGACATAGATATTTCATCGCCATAATTTCATCTCTTTTTTAAAAGAGCCATTACCTAAATAATTCTTAGCTATGAGATTTAATATCAGCACTTTAATTCTTCTTTTTTCATTGGGAGGTACTGCTCTCTTTGCACAACCTGCGAATGATGAATGCATCGATGCCATTCAGCTCAATGATGTTACTTCCTGGTGTTCCAGTGTAGCGGCTTTCTCCAATGTCGATGCCACGCCCTCGGCTTCCAATCCGTCATGTTTTCCGAATACTCAGGTGAGCAATGACATTTGGTTTTCTTTTGTGGCGGTTGCTACTGATGTCAATATCGCTGTGATCGGTAATCAGCCATTCAACTCGGGAGGTACATTACAAAATCCCCAATTTGCTTTGTTTTCAGGTGACTGTAATGGCCTCACGGAAATAGGGTGTCAATCGGATGCGTTTGGCGAAAATATCGCCCAGGCCTTCAATAATGAAGATTTGATTGTAGGGCAAACCTATTATATACAGATTAGTGCTCGTGATGGGAATGAGGGGACATTCGAATTATGTGTCAATAACTTTAATCAGGTTCCAGAGCCTTCTGGTGATTGTGAAACGGGGGTTATTCTTTGTGATAAATCTCCGTTTACGGTAGAGTTTATCAATGGCGCAGGCTCTGTTACCAACGAGCTGAATGGTCTGAGTTGCCCAACCTGTATCAATGGTTCGAGTGAATCGGCTTCTACTTGGTATCGTTGGACTTGCGACGATCCTGGCTCATTGGCTTTTACACTTACGCCGCTAAACCCTTCTGATGACCTTGATTTTGTCATATTTGAATTGCCCAATGGGATTGACGATTGTGCCAATAAAAATGATTTGCGCTGTATGGCTTCTGGTGAAAATGTCGGGTCTCCATTTGATGAATGGTCTCCCTGTACAGGAGCAACTGGCCTGATGGAAGGTGACGAAGATGCCAGCGAAGATTGTGGTTGCCAACCGGGCGATAACAATTTCGCAGGAGCGATACAAATGGTAGAAGGCGCGAGTTATGCCTTGGTTATCAATAACTTTAGTAATTCGGGTAGTGGGTTTTCTATAGAGTTTGGTGGTACTGGTACTTTCTTGGGCCCGACAGCAGGCTTTACAACCGATGATCCGGATAATCTCCTTTGTGTTGGCGAAAGCATTACTTTTTCAGATGCTTCATCATATATAGGTACCATTAGTAACTGGGTTTGGAATTTTGGACCGGATGCTACGCCCGGTACCGCTACTGGTCAAGGACCCCATACGGTGAGTTATGATCGACCAGGTATCAAATCTGTCGTGTTGCGAATAGAAACAGAGGAAGGTTGCTTTATCACCGAAATCGCTCAAATCGAAGTTGAATGTTGCTCTGATCACTTTGATGTAGATGATGTCATTACTGATCTGGTCTGTCTTGATGATCCAACCGGCGCAATTGATCTGACCGTTACAAATGATTACGGACCTTATATATATGATTGGGAGAGTGGTGAAAATACAGAAGATATTTCCGGACTCGAACTGGGCGAATATATGATCACGATTACCGATCAGGCAACTTGCGATACCGTACTTACTTATATGGTAGGTGGCCCGGAGCCTTTTACATTCGACACCCTCATCACCATGCCAACCTGTAATGGCGGTACAGATGGTTCGCTTACGCTAAATGTTGATGGCGGCACCCCTCCTTATCAGTTCAATTTTGAGGGCAATGGCTTTTCGCCAAACAATACGCTGTCCAATATTTCTCAAGGTGACTACGAAGTCGTCATACAGGATGCCAATGGATGTGAAGAAACACAGATTATTGAAGTTAGGGAGTTGGAATTGGTTCTAGACCCTGCGGTACAAGCAATTACACCACCAACTTGCAATGGGTTTAGTGATGGGAGTATCATCATTGACATCGTTAATGGTCAACCTCCTTATCAATATGACTTTAATGATGGCAATGGTTTCGTGGATGAAAATAGCCTTCAAAATATTGCAGCCGGAACTTATATCGTAGAAGTATTGGACGATAATCTTTGTATGGGGACTTTCGAACTCGTCGTGCAAGACCCACCACCTTTAGAGATCAACTTTGATGTCATTGATGCGAGTTGTTTTGGGGAAGAAGATGGTAGTATTATCGTTATGCCGGAAGGCGGAGTAGGCGGATACAGCCTTCAGTGGAATACTGGCGACGTGACAGACACCTTGTCTGATTTGCCGGCAGGCCAATATACCTTGACCTTGCTGGATGCCAATGCTTGTGAACTGACGCAGTCAGCAGAAGTGTTTGAACCCGATCCGGTCTTTATTGAGGTATTAGATGTGGTAGATGTTATCTGTAATGGTGACTCGACCGGGCAAATTACCGTGCTAGGTTCTGGTGGCGTGCCGCCCTATATGTATAGTGCCGATGGGGAAGTCTTTCAATCAGAGCCAATACTCGGCAATCTGACGGCAGGCGACTACACCCTGACCATCATGGATGCCCAGGGCTGTATGGCTATAACGACAGCTTCTATCACTGAGCCACCGGCATTATTAGTTGATGCTGGACCAGATCAATTTGTGGAGCTCGGATTTTCTACCTCTATCCGTGCGGTTGCCAATGAGTTTCCGGTCACTTATCGCTGGACTCCCGATCTATTTCTAGAGTGTGATAGTTGCGCCCAAACCCGGGTAATTGCACCTACGGGCACGACTACCTATACGGTGACGGTAACTAACGAAGATGGCTGTACGGCTGTGGACAGCCTGACTATATTTGTGATTCGTAACCGACCTGTGTACATTCCGAATGTATTTTCACCAAATGACGATGGCTTTAATGACAATTTTACGGTCTTTAGTGGGCCGGCTGTCGCCGAAATACTTAACATAAAGATATTTGATCGCTGGGGCGAACTTATCTTTGAAAATGAAAATGTTCCGACCAATTCAGAATCTGAGGGTTGGGATGGGACTTTCAAGGGAGAGCCTATGGGCTCGGGAGTATATGTTTATTTAATTGATGTGGCCTTCATTGATGGCCAAGTTATTCAATATGAAGGAGATGTAACACTGCTTCGATGATACCATTGTATTTGCCTGCCTGGTTTTTCGGGCAGGCAAATGCCATTATGGGGTGAACGGTACAGACCAATGAAACCGGATAGCCAGGATTCGTATAGTAATTACCACACAAATGGAGATGACAATCGCAATATTCTCCAAGACCAGATATTGAGCCGCCAGAAATACCAACGCGCCTGCCAGACAAGCAAATGCATAAACTTCTTTGCTAAAAATAAGTGGTTCTTTGTTAGACAATACATCCCGTATTACACCGCCAAATACAGCGGAAACAATTCCCATCATCACCGCAATCATAGGGCTTAGGCCAAATGCCAATGTTTTTTTTAGTCCCAGTATCGTGAACAGCCCTATACCTATCGTATCAAATAAGAAAAAGCTGCGCTTAAGTTTATTGACCCGATCTTTGAGCACATAACAAAATGGAATTGCAGCCAAGATCAGATAAATATAGACTTCATTTTTCATCCATCCGACTGGAGTACTTCCGATGAGTATATCTCGCAATGTACCACCACCGATCGCAGTGACCAGGCCAAGGATAAAGACGCCAAACAAATCGAACTTTCGCTCTACGCCGGCCAGTACACCGCTTACCGCAAATACAAAAGTACCCGTATAGTCGACCAGGTTAATCAAATTGATTTCCATGAAAGGCTGCATTATGGATTTGATAATTGAAGGCTGCAAGATGCCAAAAAGCGAATAAAAGGTCAAATTCTGCCATCGAAGGCTTATGGCAAAGTTTGAAAGCACAATAAACCGTTAATGTCGGGCACTTGTGAGGGATAATCGGTAATTTTGAGGCTAGACAAGAAAATGACAATACTTTCTATGATCAAAAATATTATTACAATATTCATCTTCGGACTCTTTTTATTAGCTTGTGAGAATGATCCGGCCGATATTGAAGCATTTATGCAAAAGATGAAAACGGATGTCGAAACCGCCACTGGCGTGGAAATTCTGTATAGTGATTCTGCCAAACTGAAGGTGCGAATTGAAGGCGACACTATGTTGACATATTTGGATAAACAAGACCCTCGGCAGGAATTTACTGATGGTGTTTTTGTAGAATTTTACGATGATTTTGGCAATATCAATAGCACTTTGGAAGCGCTGTATGCGCTGCGTCGGGAGCAAAAAAGTGAAGTTATCGTGCGCGATAGTGTGGTATGGCAAAGTGATGAGCAAGGCAAAAAACTAGAGACAGAAGAATTGATTTGGGATGAAAAAAGTGAACGTATCTACACCAATAAATTTGTGGTAATTACCAGTCCGGATGAAATCATTTATGGACATGGTTTTGAAGCAGACCAGAATTTTCAGAATGTAAGAATAAAAGCAATTGATGGCCGGGTAAAAGTTAATAACCTGGAGAACGAAGAATAACATGATACTAGCGATTTTTTTCTTTTTGTTGCTGTCCGCTTTATTTTCAGGCTCAGAAATTGCCTTTATTTCTGCTAATAAATTGCGTGTAGAACTCAAGAAAAAACGGAGTGGCAGAAGAGGACAGATATTGGCTGGCTTTTTTGAGCGCCCAGCTGATTTTTTGAGTACAATGTTGGTCGGCAACAATATTGCGCTGGTTGTTTTTACTTCTCTAACTACAGCTTTGCTGAGTCCCTATATCGAACGAATTCTTCCCGGTGAACAGTCTGATCTTCAAATGATCCTTCTGACGACGCTCATCATTACCATTATTGTACTCATTTTTGGAGAATTTCTACCGAAGACATTGTTTCGGTTGTACGCCGATCAAATACTCTACTTTCTGGCTTATCCTATTCGCTTGTTGGAATGGCTGTTGTTTGTCCCTTCCAGATTGATGAATAAGTCGAGTAGCTTTGTTTTGCGAACACTGATGAAGTCTCCGCCTGAAGAAGATGAAAATGTATTTACCCGCCTCGATTTGGAGGATTTTATTAAAGGTGCGCAGTCATCTGATTCAGAAGATGAAATTGACAAAGAATTATTCGGAAAAGCACTCAACCTGCGCGATGTACGAGTACGAGACTGTATGGTGCCAAGAACTGAAATTGAAAGTGTTGAAATTACAGCAGAAGTTGAAGAATTAGAACAAAAATTCAGGGAAACGAAATTGTCGAGGCTGATCGTGGTCAAAGATGATATCGATAATGTGTTGGGCTATATACACCATCAGCAGTTGTTGAAAAAACCAAAAACGGTAAGGGATCTTGTAATGGAAATTGTATTTGTTCCCGAAGTAAAAATGGTTACAACGCTAATGCAGCAGTTTATTCGGGATCAGATTAGTATTGCTTGTGTCGTAGACGAATTTGGAGGAATCTCCGGACTGATTACGCTGGAAGATATTGTAGAAGAAATCTTTGGAGAAATTGAAGATGAGCACGACCAAGAAGAACATGTAGAAAACCAACTATCCGAGCATGAATTTATCTTTTCAGGTCGTCTGGAAATAACTTACCTCAATGAGAAATACGATGTCTTGGACATTCCAGAAGGGGACTATCAGACCTTGAGTGGTTATCTTGTTATGACTACGGGTGAGATTCCGAAACAAAATGCAGAAATTGAACTGAACGGAGTCAAGTTTATCCTGGAAATGGTAAGTGACACCAAGATTGAAATGGTGCGAGTCATACTTCTTCCACAGGTGGAAGAAGATTGATTTTCGTATATAAAACGACGAAAACAGTCGATAAAAGAAATTGCCAAGCCAAAAAAAGTCTATATTATTGTAACTAATAATTGCAAAACGAAGTATTTGTAAGTGAATGATTGGCGTTAAACGTTAAAATTCGCTTCATTTGCAAAAAAGATAGAATTTCTATCGTTAGTAATGCAACCAATGGCGTTTTTAAGCGTCATTATAGTGGGTGAAAACCCGGATAAGATACACTCGACTAAAAATAAAATAGCGTTCTAGGTGTTGCTACGGCAAACTGCATGCTTATTCTCTCTGAATAACGTAGGCTTGTATAAACTGCCATCTACCATCTCCAGCCTGTTTATATTTCCAGTCGGTATTCAATGGTAAAGTCTTTTTGATTCATCTTATCCAGAATTAATCGTTAATTAATATTTAGTGTGCAAAGCATTGATCTTTGAACTGTATTTTTGCGAAGTATCGCGAACAAAACCACACTCGAATATTTTGAATAGTTAGGAAGCGCGTGATATAGAGGAGGAACGAAAAAAGGTTACCATATAAATGATAACCTTTCAAATCCTAACGCATAGGTCAGGAACTAATGAGAGTTTTTTTCATACTAATCCAATTCGTTGTCGTGTGAGTAATCGCACGACAACTTTTTTTTCGAAGTGAAGACTTTTATCCTGCACCACAGTCTAATGTTAACCAAATATAAACCAATCATTAAAAATTACCAAACATTGGTCTTACATGGCATTTTATTCCACAATATAAATAAGCAATAATTAAGGTTTTACAACCAAAAATTTTTTGATATCCAATATCTAAGAAAAGGGTACTATTGTTAAAAACAGTACCCTTTTTATTTGCCGAAAGGCTAAGCAATAAAAACATATTCTTATAGCTATCTGGCTGTCAGTTGATTACCAGCCAGGTTGTATATTCAGGCCAAATACCCCTTTGGTATTTTTCTCAAATGGCACGGCATAGTACGGCTCCAAAATTAAAGCACCAAATAAGTTGATTCGCACAGAAGCACCGGCACTGATAATAGGCTTCAGGCTAGCATTGTCTGCACTCAAGTCTTCAAAACGGTCAAATGCCAAACCTCCATCAATAAAGAAGTTGAGGTCTGTAAATAAAAACTTTGACTTGATTAGAGCCAACCGCTCTGGCCCAGTAAATGGAATTCTAACCTCAAAATTGGATACCAACAATTTATTACCCAATAAACGATTAAATGAATCCTGGTTTCTGGAAAATATTTCCTGTATATCAGCTCCACTATAACCTCTTACATACCACGGACTACCAACGTACAGCGGAAACAATTGCTGATTATTTGCGGAAGCACCATAGCGACCATAGTGTAATGCACGAAATGCAAAACCTACTGGTTTCAGGAAGCGATAAATACGGTAGTCAGCAGTAGCTGCAGTATAATTGAATTCTCCAAAATACTGATCTACACCTATCCGGAATCGCTGTCCATGAAGCGGAGCTGTCAGTCCAAAGGACGCATTATCACCTACAAATGCGGCATTTACATTAAACAAACCAAATGCCGGAGGGCCATCAATTCGATTGCGGTCTTGTGCGACCAAACGACCAAAAGTGTCATAGTAATTATCCAACTGTTCTACTTGATAGCTATAGCGCGAATACCCAGCACCGGCTTCCACGCGCAAGGTACGAGAGAACGGCAACTGACCAAATACACTTGCTTTTTGCTCGAACAATCTGGATTGTATAAACTGGAATCGGTCAGTTGTAATGGTGTTACCTTCATCGTCAATAGGTAGTTGTTGTCGGCCAACATAACCCCCGGAAACATTTCGGTAAGGAATGTGGGACAAACTAGCACCCCAATTGATGCGATTTTTACGGTTTAAATATCCAGCAACACCACCAATATCTGCCAATTCACCATTCATGGCAAGACTGGTGAAAATCTGATTATTACCAAGGATATCACTAAACAGAAGGTCAACTCCTCCCGCTACCCCTGTGGTATTACCAAACAATTGGCTGGTACCTAAACCAATACCAGCACTACCGCCGACGTAGTCGAGCTTAAATTTGGGTTTGTATTCCTGACTACTTATTTCCGTAGCATTAAGTGTTGGCAATTGATCAATAGCCGCCAGTTGGTCATCTACCAAGGTACTTGCCTTGGCGTTGACACGCAAAAGCTGAGCTGGTTTCCAGTTGATCGAATCTGCAGGGACACTTTTATACATAAACTCTGTGGACGGAGCCTGATAAATGCTGTATTTGTTCTTATTATAGTGGGTATATACGATTCGGTCGATGCGATCATCCGCCAAACTGATAGCAGGCGCATAAGGCGTAATACCACTAATACCCGTAACCAAGTCTGTCATTTGATAAACCACCTGATCAGCCTGTTCATACTTATACAAATTGCGGAATCCATCGCGATTAGACAGAAAGTAAATGTCTCCTTTACTATCGTACCACGGGTTGAGGTTGTCAGCACCTAAAAAGACAGGTACATTTGTGATATTACTATTGTTGACATCCAATTCAGCTAGATTAAAGCTCCATTTACCATAAGTACGACCATTTTCCTGGCTCCACTGATCCGTGGAAAAAACAATTTTGCTTCCATCAGGCGACCATCTTGGATGAATTTGGGCGTATTTGTCATTGGTGAGTTGTGTAACTTTTT
>JALEHC010000499.1 GCA_022763215.1 Saprospiraceae bacterium | reverse complement strand
TGGTACACTCTTATGTTGATATTGATGAAGTTGAAAGACTTTCTTTTGGCCCGCATAATATGCAAATTCACCTGCAAGAGGAATTGAAGCGAGTAGCTCTTTTTGTATGGGAGAAATATGAAGACCAAGAGGTGTTTGAAGCAATTATGCTTTTTGCATACCAAATAAATATTGGCGATGGTGCTTATTTGCCGAAAGGCGATGATACTGTAGAAAACATGCAATTATGTCTGACGCTTTTGCGCGATCATATTCAGCAGCATGTGCAGGTCGGTACAGAAGTAATTCCTGCCAAACAAATTTATCAATTAGCAAGTAGCTACTTGGATCAGGAAATGCTGATACATTTAGCGCAAGCGAATGCCGGAGCCATCCGTCAGCAGACCTTTGAACTGGTATTGCCAATTTTGCACCATATTCGTCACCGCGATACGTTGAGTGCCCTCAAATTACAGGAAAAACTGGAAAGCACTTGTGCGTACGATCCAGAGTGGTACCATACGTTCGACTTGATTGGCGATCAGATTTTGGAGCAAATGCAACAAGCAAAACGGTCGACCAGTAATGTGTCGAGTACACAAAGTACTAGTTTTCAGCCTGTAGTAAAGCGGCATCCGCTGGAGCGTGTTTCGGTGAAACAACGCTTGGATGACATACGTCAGAATGTAATGGCTTACTTTTTTGCCGGAACAGCTGAAGGATCTATGCGAATTGTGTCCTTAGGTATGATTGCGGGTTTGGTCTTTTTGGTAGGCTTGTCTTTCAATGCAGTTGGAAAAATGTTGAATGAGCCGGTTACGCAAACAGCAAGCTCAGTGCCTGCTTACCGATTTGAAGATGAGACTGAAAAAATTATCAAGGAACTTCAAAAGCGGAAAAATGAATTTAAGGGCATTCAGCTTGAAACCGGAGCAATGCCATTTATGGAATGCTTTGGGCCTGGCATTGCAGGTTCGGGAGCTGGAAATTCAATTACCATTCGTAATGATTCTCCATTTGATGCGGTAGCTGCATTGAAAATGCGCGATTCGGTGGCGATTATTCGTCATGCGTATGTTCGAAAAGGGGAGCAGATTACCTTTTACAATATTCCGGAAGGCGAGCATCGCCTGAAGTTTTATATGGGAAATGACTGGGCCAATATTAAGCCGAATGCCTGTAACCTTCATGGTGCTTTTTACACCAAGCCACATTATCGAGCGATGAGCCGTCGCAGCAAGCCTTTGGTATTTGGGCAGGGCACGACACAATATGTCCGTTTGACAGATGATAATAATTGGGAAAGTCGTACCTTTTATGGAATTTCAGCACGGAATTTCTTTAGCTCACAACACTATCTGAAAAAACATTAATGTTAAAAACACTAACGAAAAAAGCTGCTTTAGAAGAAATTCCTCCTCTGCAAATGAGTACAACAGAGGAGGAATTTGAAGCAGTCATACCTGTGCGACAGCATCAAGGACAATACTTGGTAGCTGTTTTTTATTTTTTAAGTGCTCTTGTTGGGGTTTTGATAGGTTTATTGCTGCTGACGAAGTTTCCATTAGACCGCATGGGCTTAATGGAACGATATATCTTCTCTGTTTTTGGGCTGTTTTATGTGTTTGGATTGGTAAAAAATGTAGTCAAAGGAATCTGGCAGATTTATGGAAATTATGTGCTTTCTGTGAAAGCTGGAAAGTTGCACTATGCAAAAGAATTATTTGGCTTTCGCCGAACCAAACGTTTTAAGTTATCCAAGATTAAGAAGTTTGGAATCAGAAAAGTAGACAAAGAACAAAAACAGTTAGCACGTGCCTTGTTTAGAAGTCACGCTACTCAGGTTATTGGCTTTAAATACGGCTTGTTGTACAAAAAACTTTTCCATCTCAAAAAGTATAATGCTAAAATTTTACTGGATAAAATTGATGGTTACCTACCCGTTGAACGTCCAGTTGTTGCTGAAGAAGAAGTGCTTGTTTTACCTGCCTCTGCTCCTGAACGGTCTACTATAAAAAGAGATTTTGATGGCCTGCACATTTCTATACCAGCTAAACGCAAATGGTGGCTTGTTGGGTCGAATATCGTCTTTCTTGCAGGATGGCTTTTTTTCGTAAAACTTACATTTGACATCCTTTTAAGCTCAGGAGGGGTATGGATAATTGGTTTGTTTATGGTGTTTATTACCACTCTTATTGGTGCAACAGGCATTTATTCATTGATTTGGCAATTGAGTGGTGAGGAACAAATTCACTTGAAAAAAGGCCAATTAGTGCGAACGACTAGAACATCCTTTTGGAAACGCCAAAAGACCTACGATCTTGACCGAATTACAAATCTAAAATTGGCACCAGAAGAAATTGGTCAAAAGGTAGATTCACATCCTGCAATTGGAGGTAAAATACAATTTGAATATGAAGGACGACTTGTTCATTTTTGTGCACAAGTCAGTGATGAGGAAGCGGCGCATATACTCGAAAAGCTAAAGCATTCTGATCTTATGTAATACTACCTTTCCAGTCAATTCGGGCTCATGTCCAATCAACTCGAGTTATTTTACTCGGCTAACTTTTGTGGTGGTCGGCTTCAATTTAATTATGAAAACAAAACCATTCGTTTCATCATAGAAGTTAATGATACAGAAGCCCAATTTTATCTTTGAACGATTAAAAAGGGGCCCCTTTTTGAGTACCAGTAATTTTGTGTCGCCCAAAAGCACTACAAACCAAATAGACTGGGACGACCTCTAAATTCTACATCCAAATAAAATGATGACAAAAAGAAAAGAATACTTTATTTCTGAAGTCAAAAGAGATGATTGTGGCTTGCATATTACTGTGCCCGTACCTAAGAGTCGTGTTACCAATTTTGTGCTTTTTACCTGGTTTACTGTCTGGGTAGCGGGTGGCATTCTGGCTATTTTGGGATATGTAGAGATCGAATCTGGGCAGCTTGTGCTATTTACTTTGGCATGGAGTGTTTTTGCTGTGTTGGGCTTCCTTTCTATTGTATGGCAATTGACCGGCCGACAGCTTATTCATTTGAATGACGAGCAATTGATGGTGACTGTAGAGGCAAAATGGTGGTACACTAAACGAACCTATGATTTGAATCGGATACATGATTTACAAATTGATCCAACACAAAAAATGCGACGTGGCAGTGGTTTTGGATTTTTCCCTGGCGGGAAATTAAAATTCAGCTACGAAGGCAAAACCATCCGGTTTTTAAAAGAAGTAGGACATGAAGAAGCGACTTATATTTTAGAGGAATTGAGAAATACGAATAAATAAATAGCACTAAAAAGGATAAAGAATGTTTATTGATTTAATCAATTAAATTGAGTATTTTTATGAAAGAAATATAAAGCGAATGATTCTAATAAACACAAAGACAGGGGAAGAACTTGATGGTTTCATAGAAGAAATGGAAAGAGAAGAAGTCCTTAACTTGAAAAATAATTCTGACTTTTCCTTTGATTGGGCTTTAGAAAAGGAGAACCAAGTTTATAAGCTCCAGCTTTTTGATGAGGAAGAAATACTTGGCTTAATTTCCTTGATTGATGTTCCAAGGGAATTTCGATTACACATCAATTTGATTGAATCAGCAAAAAAGCATAGAGGGAAAGGCAAAATTGTTGACAATATTCCTGGTTGCCTAATTGCATTTACTTGCAAAAAAGCTTTTCTAAGCGGATATGACGGGTTTGTATCCCTCACACCCAAAACTCAATTAGTAGAATATTACCGAATTAAACATGGTTTTATTCAAATTGGTAACCAAATGGCCGTTTTTGACAAAGCGGCTAAATTATTAATTACAAAATATTTGGGAGATGGATTCTTATAGTGATTTATATAAAAAACTCAGAAAGAAGTATACCGTTGAAGAGATTGCAGAATCAATGCTCATCCCTCAGGAAATGACTAAAGAAGAAAAAGAAAAAGCAGATGAGGAATTGATCGCTTTTCGGTTCAAATTATTAAGGGAACGAACACCGGAGCAAAGAATTTTTTCTGATTTGATGCGGTTTCGGTTTCAAATAGAAGAATATATTAAAAATGAACCTTACTCTGATGATCATTCTTTCGGCAAATTTCTATCGGAGTATCTTCGAATTATAGACCGCACAAAGAAGAGATTAGCTGAGGAACTAAAAGTCCACTACACTCGTCTTAGCCGGATTTCAAATGATAAGGAAGATCCAAATATTGAACTAATTTATCGACTTGAAAAGCACTCTGGTAACCTGGTGCCAGCTATTTTTTGGTGGAAATTGATTGCCAAAAAACAGGAAGATCAAATCAGAAAGAATAGCATATTGCGGGAAAAGGAAGCGGCTAAGGTGGAAAGTGTTATTCAGACCAGAGCTTGAGCATAAGATTAATCTTCTTCATAGCAATCGCTCCTGTTCCATTCGTTCGAAAAAGGCTTTTCGATAACTGCTGCCAATTGGTATAACTTGCTCGTTGATGTACACTACATTTCCTTCAATTTGTCGAATGTGTTGAAGGTTGATGATATATGACTTATGGATGCGGTAAAAATGAGCTTGGGGAAGGAGTAATTCCAAATTTTTTAGGTTTTGTAAGGTGATTACGTTTTCGCTTTCGCAAATAAACTGCACGTAGTTTTTCAGTCCTTCTACATACAAAATTTCGGAAATCGAGAGTCGATGAAATTTATTTTTTGCATCGCCTTTGATTAGGATGTGTTTGGAGGTACTCTTTGGTGTCGCTGTCGGTGTATTTTGCTCCTTTTGGGCCTTAGCCTGTTGTACCGCTTTCAGGAAACGATCAAAGGAATAAGGTTTTAGCAGATAGTCGAGCACTTGATATTCGTAGCCCTGTAAGGCATATTCCGCGTAAGCGGTCGTCAAAATGACCGGACAAGCAGGCCCCAAAACATCCAGCAATTGCAAGCCTGTCAATTCATCCATTTGGATATCCAGAAACAACAAATCGACTTCATTTTGTTGTACGTATTCCAGTGCTTCCCACGGGGAAGTGGTCTGAAGACTAAGTTCCAAAAAAGGAATTTTAGCAACGTAAAGGCTAAGAATTTTTAGCGCATGGGGTTCATCATCGACAGCAACACAGCGAATCATAATGATAGATTGAGGTGTACAATAAATTCAGGGCCTTTTTCTTCAATGTGTAGTTGGTACTGCTCTGCCGGGTAGCGCAAGGCGAGTCGCTTTTTGACATTTTGAATACCGATACCACTGCCGGGGTCTTTTTGATGTTGATTGATATGATTGCGACAACTAAATTGTAATTGTCTTTCTTGTTCAAGCAATTGAATTCGAACAGGCGTCTCTTCTTGGTGAATAATACCGTGTTTGAATGCATTTTCGATAAAGGAAATAAAAAGCATGGGTTCTATCATCAAATCTGGTTGCTGAATCTGGTGCTTAAATTCAACAAAACACTTCCCCGAAAAACGATTTCTGAAAATACTCAAATAATGTTCGATCAGCTCAATTTCTTCAGCAATTGTTTTGCTTTGGCTGGTGCTGCTTTGCAGCGTATAGCGCAGCATTTCCGAAAGGTGGAGCATCTTGCCGGCCAACTTTTCGTCTACCTGAAAGGCTTCTGTATACAAATAGCTCAGCGTATTAAACAGGAAATGGGGATTGAGTTGGGTGCGGAGCAGTGCCATTTCGGCGGCTGTTTTTTCGGCCTGCAAAAGTGCGCGTTGTTGCTCCATTTGCAAGCGACTTTCAACCAAGTATACCAAGCTACTGATAGCGATAAATGGCAGTATCCGCATATAATTGTCGTAAAAATAATAGGGCATCACCTCCGCTTGGGCATTGTAATTGTCAAAACCAAATAGCCAAAGGTAAATGCGTTCTTCCAGCACAAAACGAGCGCCTACAAATGCACATACTGCCAGCGGAATGATGAGTAAAAGCAACCAATATCGTTGTCCGCGAAAAGCCCATTTCCAGATACCGAGATGAAATAAATAAAAGATGAGCAAGGCCAAGGCGGGCACCGTCAAATTGAGCAAAACATTTGGCAGCGAAAAGTCTCGCTCCCGGATAAAGCCCATCAAAATCAGTCCGAAGTAAATCGTCCAAACCAGAGCATGCCAAAACCATTTGGTTTGAAGTAGAAAATTACCTTGGGTTTCTAAATTTTTCATAGCTGAAAACTAATTATTCCTGCTCGTACAAATGGATTTATTACACCAAAGTACTGTTTTATTACACCAATCTCCCTTTCGGGAAATCCAACGCTTCGTACTAAAATCTATGGTTTAGGTACCATTTTATTGAGTCGGGGCACGGCTCGCTGCAACTTGTGGTTGTTCTTTAGCGGTGATCACCCGCTGTTTTTTTTGTTTAAAACTACAAATTATGAAAACGATTATTCCTTTGTTATGCTTTGTTTCGGCTCTTTTTACACTTGCTGCTCAGGACACGGTCAGCTATGCCCATGTCGCACCTTATGTTACCCATTTTACTTTGGAAAATGGGCAGATGCAAGGCTCCGGAGCTGAGCTTTTACAGCGCGAATTTGCGGAAAGTCAGTTTGTCTGTCTCGGCGAATACCATGGCAGCCAACAGTTGGGGGCATTCACGAGTGCTGTGCTGCGCGCACTTAAACCATTAGGGTTTGAGTACTTTGCGGCAGAAACAGGGCCTTATTCTGCACAAAAACTTATGCAGCTTGCTGCAAATGCGCATCAAACGGAAGAAAGTTTGTTTGCTTTTAACGAAAAATATTATCAGTCCACGAAAGAGATTATGATTCCGTTTTTTACGGGTAAAGAAGATGCACAGTTTTTGGCGGAAGCCAGCAAACAAGGCTATCAGTTGTGGGGACTAGATCAGGAATTTTTGTATAGTTGTTTTTACTTATTTGACGAACTTTTGGCTTTGTCCGCTGAGGCGGAAAATATCGTGGAGATAACCGAGGCACATCGAGCTGCCTACGATTTCGCGAAAGCGGAACTTGAAAAAGACCAGACCGAAAAACGCTATCCTTTTTGCAAAAACTTATTGTCGTCCACAAAAATTAATGCCTTTTTCAACGTATTAGATAGCCACCAAGCGGATATTGCTTTAATTATTGAAGGTTTGAAAGAAAGCTGGGAAATCTATGCCAATTACTACCCAAACCGCAACCAAAATCTGGAAGATCGGGCAAAGCTGATGAAACGCCATTTTGCGGAAGCTTACCGACAGGCACAACGAGCGGGTAATAAACAACCCAAAGTATTTATCAAAATGGGAAGCTATCACACCATGCGCGGCAATACCCCCAACTCGGTTTATGACATCGGTAATATGGTCCATGAAATAGCAAACCTAAACCAAACGAAAGACCTGAATATCGGCGTACTTGGTCGATTTTTCTTCGATAATGAAGAAAACAAGGTGATGGATAATCTTGACTACAATAGCCAATGGGTGAAAAACTTTACGCCTTTCTACCAAGCCGCTCAACAAGATGCTTGGACGATCATTGATTTGCGGAAGCTCAAATACGATTGGATCAATGGCAAATATATTTTCAATTGGCACCTCAAAAATCGCATGGAATCATTTGATTTGTTGCTGATACCTCCTGTTGATTACGACCCGGTTCCCAATTATACGGTTTCTGAATAGCGGTTTATGCTTGCATTTCTTTCAGTGTGGCTACAAATGTATCCAGCTCTTTGGTACTCGTGTAAATATTCGGCGTGATCCGGCAGCCATGTACCCCATGCCCATCGATTGCTACCGTCCAGATACGGTATTTTTTCAGCAAGGTCTGGGCCATGTCTGCTGGTTTCATGTTCTTGATACCTACGTTTGCAATGGCACAAGAGCGATGTGCTTCCTTCGGGGTGTTGACCATGATGTTGGGCAGGTCGCGCACTTGTTCGCTCCAATATCGCTGCAAATAACGCAGGCGTGCTTCTTTTCGGTCGGGGCCTAAACGGTACAAATATTCAAGGGCATTGGCTACAGCCAAATCCGTATGTACAGGGTGAGTACCCGTATGATTGAGGCGGCGAATGTCGTCATCTGGTTTATTCCAATCAGCAAAGCGGGGCCAGATTTTTGAAATATGTTCTTTGCGGACATACAGTAGCCCTGCTCCCAGTGGTACGCTTAGCCATTTGTGTAAGCTACTGCCATAATAATCGCAATTTAGTTCAGGAATACGGACTGGTATGTGGGCGAGCGCATGTGCGCCATCAACCATGACTTCTACGCCTTTGGCATGAGCCATGTCGCAGATTTTTCGGATGGGTAATATATGGCCAGTGATATTGATCATGTGGCAAACCATCAGTAGTTTGGTTTTGGGGGTGATGGCTTGCTCGTATAGTTTCACAATTTCTTCATCCGATGCAGGATGATTGGGAATAGAGATGATTTTGTTAACGACTCCAAATCGTTTGGCGACTTGTTCAAACATGTGTTTCATGGCGCCATAATCTTGGGCGGCGAAAACCGCTTCATCGCCTTCCTTCCAGGGATAACCTCCAATGATGGTGTCCAATGATTCGGTGGTGTTGCGCGTTATGGCTACTTCCTCTGGACTACAGTCAATAAGTTCGGCCAGTTGAGCCGCCATATGGTCTTTATTGCCCCATTGATTGTTTCGCATATACCAAGAACCATGATAATTAATCTCCCGAACGTGGTGGAGGTAATTTTCGAGCGTTTCTTGTGGAAGAATACAGTAGTACCCATTTTCAAGATTGATATAATCGGGTTTGAGGCGGTATCCCGCTCTTATTTCTGCCCAAAAATGTTCGTCTTTGGCAATTTCTTCTGGGCTAAGGTGCTCAACAGAGGCAATAAGTTGGTCAAGCTGTTTGAAAACTGGCGTAAATGCGAGTCCACCCATGGTGAGATGTTTGAGGAAGCTTCTTTTATCCATGTTGGTTTTGTTTTGACTGTCTTCTGAAGATAGGAAAATGTGCTGAAAATTAGTGATCAAAGTGATGAATATTAGTGCATGGTAATTGAGCTTATTGCACTTTGAGGCTGAAAAAATGCAATATCCATCTATGGCAAACAATAAACTTTACATCATCTTTGGCTTACCTGGCAGTGGCAAAAGCACGTTTGCTAGCCATTTGGCGAAAGCCATCAACGCAAAACACTACAATACCGATATCATACGACATCAGGTGCAGCGACAAGGCCAGTACAGCCAAGCGGACAAGGCTATGATCTACCAGCTGTTGCTAAATGCGACTCGGGATGCACTGCAAGCGGGCACGACTGTGGTAGTAGATGGAACTTTCTATTTGCGTCAGTTGCGCCGACCATTTTGGGATTTGGCGAAAGCCATGCAACTCGAAATTCGCTGGATAGAAATGAAGGCCAATGAAGAAGCGATACGCGAACGAACCGCTCGAAAAAGAGCCTATAGCGAAGCAAATTTCGATGTTTACCGAAAGGTAAAAGCCGAATTTGAACCGCTTTGTATACCTCATTTAGAATTAGACACTACGGAAGTAGAGGCGGAAACATTAGTGAAAAATGTGCTTCTGAAATCTCAAACCGCAAATTGAAAATGAGCAAACGGATGGTGACCTATATACTATTTTCCTATGGTATTTCATGGTTAATCTGGGGAAGGCAGTTGTTGAATTATCAATTTGATTTGGGCTGGTCGATTTCAAAATGGAACCATATTCTGGGGGGATTAGGGCCATTATTGGGCGCAATTTTGACGCTTTTTGTATTTGAGGGGAGCAATGGGGTAGGCCAGTACTTTCGTGAAAAATTGCTTCGTTGGCCAACGCCTAAATGGCTGTTAGTTGGATTTGGAATGCCCATTGTCTTTTTTCTGATCCCCTATTTGGTTTTGGGAATAGCACAAGGAGCTTGGCTCAATTTTTACGATTTGGGTGTGAATAGTAAAGTGCCGCTTGAAAATACGGTTATGATTTGGTTGATGTGGTGTCTGTTTTATGGCTTAGGCGAAGAAGGCGGCTGGCGAGGATTCTTGTTTCCAGAATTTTGTAAAACGACCAACGCGCGCATGGCTACGCTATACACGGCATTGATTTGGGCCGCCTGGCATTTGCCGATATTCTTTTATGACAAAGACTTTCAGGCGATGGGTTTGGGTGGTTCGATCGGGTGGCTCGTAGGTCTGATTTTTGGATCATTATTATTGGGGTGGTTGGTTAAACAATCAGACTGGAATTTATGGCCAGTCATTTTGTGGCACGGAACGTTCAATTTGTTTACGGCTAGTGATCTGATTCATCCGCTATTTCCGGGAGTGATAAGTGCATTAGTCATTGTAGCCAGTATGTGGATTGCAAGAAGATATGGCGAAAATTTGAGCCTAGAAAATACTTAGGCCAGCGTTTAGTGAGGCATTAAGTACTTATCCATAATTTTGATCCGTCACTTATTTAAAAATAACGACATGGAAGAACTGCTCAATGATTATGTAAGAGCATCGAAAGATTCGACGGCGAGGTTGATTCATACGCATATTTCGTGGGTATTGTTGGAGGGCGAATTTGCTTACAAAATCAAAAAACCGGTGCAGTTCAGTTTTCTGGACTTTTCTACTTTGGAGCAACGAAAGCATTTTTGTGAAGAAGAACTTCAGCTCAATCAGCGATTGGCGCCTTCTTTGTATTTGGCAGTAGTACCACTCAAAAAATATGGTGGTAAATTGAAAATCGATGGTCGGCAGGGCGCTTTGTTGGATTATGCCATCAAAATGAAACGCATGCCAGATCATGGGCGCATGGACAAACTGATCAACAACCAACAGGTAAATATTTCGAGACTCGAGCAATTGGCGGATCGATTAGCTTATTTTCATCAAGCGGCGGAGCCGCTATTTGGGCAGGTTGATTTGGGGGAGATGCAAAAGGATGTGGAAGACTTGGAAAGTGTGCAACAGATTATGCAGGATTTGCGAGGTGAGGCTGCAGCAGCTTATTTGCCGAAAGGCATAGCGATGTCTGATCAATTTTTGGCAGCTTATGGATTCCGATTGCAAGAGCGGAGAGATGAGGGTTTCTGGGTGGATGGTCATGGCGATTTGCACTGTCGAAATATTTTTCTGGAACCAGAAGTACAAATTTTTGATTGTCTCGAATTTGATAGTCGACTAAGGCAAACGGATGTGCTGAGTGAGTTAGCCTTTTTGTGTATGGATTTGGAAGCACATGGCCGAAAGGACTTGGAAGCTATATTTTTGGAAGAATATTTGACCCAGTATCCGTGTATGCTGACTTCTGAAGACCGGCTTTGGTTTAAGTACCTAAAGTGGTATCGGGCAGGTATTCGAGTAAAAGTACTGGCGCTGCAGATTAGTCAGGGCAATGGTAGTGGAGGTCGTTTGGAGCCTTATTGGAATTTGTATGTGGAATATTTGAAAAAACTAATTCCGTACCTTATCACAAATGGCAATAAAGTACCGCTGTAGCAAGGCAAAAAATATTATTTTCCGGGTATGAGAAATGTACGTTTAATCCGGGTATTTGTTCCTTCCAAAGATTTTGAAATTTCCAAAGCCTTTTATCAAGCCTTAGGCTGGAAAATGTTGTGGAATGATGATGACCTAGCGGATATGGAATTAGGGGGGCATCGTTTTTATCTCCAAAAGTTTTATAACAAAGATTGGGCAGAGAATTTTATGCTACACATTATTGTAGATAGTGCGCAAGAATGGTATGATTTTGCGAAAGC
>JALEHC010000498.1 GCA_022763215.1 Saprospiraceae bacterium | reverse complement strand
TGAACTCAGAGAGAGCACGTATACCCCATCGGGCAAATGCCGGACATCTACTTCTGCTTTGTGCTGCCCCGGCAAATGGAATTGATTTTGTTGAATGGTTTCTATGCGTTGTCCGTTTAAATCCAAAATTTCCAGATTCACGTGGTCGGGCTGACTGAGTACATAACCTATCGTTAATCGCTCTGCTGTCGGATTGGGATAAACCGGATACAATTTGTCTTCCGCAAATTTCAAAACAACCTCTCCTTCAGAGGATGTAATTACATTATCATCAAACACCACATCCTCGTCGCCTTCCTGATAAGGCACATAAGCAAATGGCAAAAAGTACATTTCATCGGTTGTCTTTTCCCCCCAACTAACCATTTCTGGCGGATTATTAGGGTTTAACGGATTATCCATTGTATTGTCATAAGTAGCAAAGGCATGGATCCGAGAACCTTCCGGTAAAACAATAAATCGATCAAAATAAAAAGAACCTTGCCAGTTGAAATCCCAATCTGGTATACTAATCAGATGGGTGGTGTCGCCATCAGGCAACTCCGCATATACCTCCCATGCTTGCCCCAACAAGTGCATGTGTGGCGCAACACTAAGCAAACTGATATCTTCCTCTATTTCCCAAATACCATGAAACGTTTTGACCTCATCCGGAGGTAAAATGAATGGCCCATTTTCCAAAGTGCCAAAAAAAGGCAGCATCACATGCTGTTGGACATAGCGTTGAACGGGCTCATCTTTAAAGAAAATATTGACCGTAGAGCTGTCCGTTTCCGTAAATGGTACGGGTGCATAATGCATTTGTACCAACAAATCCGAACCAGCAGGCAATCGCTGACCCAATCCTTCCGGATATAGGCGAGCTTTTTGGCCTGGCACATAGCCTGGTAACTGCCGATTGAAAGATCCCTGAATGCCAAACCCTCCAAATCCGTCATAGCCATAGCCTGGGTCTTCGGCATCCATGGCTTGTGCAGCTCCGGTATCATCGTAAGAAAATAAAGCATGGTGCACAATTCGCGTATTGCCCGGACGTAATTCAACCGTAGCAATATCCGTATCTTCTGTTAATCCGGTTGGCAGTACAAAGACGCGGTATTCGTCTTCATTATCGCCTTGGTGTTCATAGGATTGAGCCATCGACAACACCAAATCTGGCTCCCCAATTTGTGATCCTGTCGGGAAGGTAGGTAATTCGGGTTCCAGCGCAGGATCGCCCTGCGGCATTCCGTCCGCTACCCAGTCTTTGATCAATTGGATTTGCTCATCGCTCAAAAATTGCTCATCCAGAAAACGAGAATAAGCAGGATCGGCCTTCCAAGGTGGCATATAACGAATGTCGGTGACATATTCGATCATACCGCCCCATGCCTGAACTTCTTCATAATTGGTAAATGGCATGGGACCAATTTCACCAGCTCGATGGCAGTTGGTACAATTTTCATAAATAATGGGAGCAATGTGCTCGCTAAAATTGACTTCCTGTGCCTGTGTACTGTAAAGCGCACTAAACAGGAACATAATTGTAAAATACTTTTTCATGGTATGGCTTATTGATGTTAAGTAGTTAGACAGAATTATGGATAAGTGAAATTTGTCAGTTAGAATTTTTTTTGACTGATAAAGCAGCCAACGACTTCCGTTTCGCTTACCGTCACTTCCTGGCCTGCTTGAATCGCGCGAAGCGCGTCTTCTAATTCTGAAGTAGTGGTTACTCGCCGCCGCTTCCCCACGCGATAAAAGGTATTGTCGATGCGACCTCTGTACAGCGCAGTCTGCGATGCGTGTTCCCAAACAACTACCTCTGGTGTAACGCTTGCTTCTAATTGATCGGTAAGCGTGCGAAAATAATCGGTCTTTAACTCAAAAGGAACGTGATACTTTTGCCGAAAGGCATCGATGGCAGCTGGTTTGGAAGAAAAATTGGGAAATACGCCCAGAAATTCGATCTGCTCACTGGCGTATGTTTCGTGCAAACGCTTTAGCTCCAAGCTATAGCTTTGGCAAATGACACAGTCTTCTGACATGAAAATATAGACTGTAATTGCAGGTTCGGAAGGCGCATTTAGCGAAAGCCAGGAAATAGCAAGTGTAAGTAAAAGGCTCATGTTTTACATTTTGTTTTTGGACGTGAGTAACCGTCATTGGTTTAGTCACCAAAGTAGCCTTTAACACTTGGAACTGCTATTTTTTTCAATCAATGGACAAGAACTGTCAATGAATGGCATTAATAAGGATCAACATCCACACTAACGCGTACGCCAGACATGCCGCCCGATTTTTTGAGAGTATCGGTCGCCCTGACAATGGAGTCTTTGGCATATGCCATCTTTTTGGCATCCCGAGGTAGTTTGACCATAAAATCAATCAAGTAATAGGTGCGTACCCGGCCTACATAAGGCACGGCTGGCCCCAATACCCAATGGCCAAGAGACTGCTTGATGCTTTTATCGAAAATCCGGGAAGCATCATTGAGCGTTTGTGGCTTTTTATGCTTTAAAGTAATGCGAATGAGCCTAAAATAAGGAGGGTATTTGTATTCTCTTCTTTCCTGGATTTCGCGTTGATAAAGCGAGTTATAGTCATTTTTAATCACTTCCTGCAATACAGGATGAGCGGTATTAAAAGCTTGAATAATGACTTTTCCGCGTTTCTTTTTTCGGCCAGACCGACCACTAACCTGCGTCATCAGCTGGAATGCGCGTTCGCTTGCGCGAAAATCCGGGAATTGCAGCAACTGATCGGCACTGAGCACACCTACGACTGCTACATTTTCAAAGTCCAAGCCTTTGGTTACCATCTGCGTTCCAACCAGAATATCCAGTCGTTGCTCTTCAAAATCATTTATAATTTTGGCATGCGCATGCTTCCCCCTGACCGTATCCAAGTCCATACGACCAATCTGAGCATCAGGCAGATAGATTTTTAATTCATCTTCAATTTTTTCGGTACCAAACCCGCGCAAATTCAATTGTTTGTTGCCACAGGCTGGGCATTGTTCCGGCAATTTGGTTTGATATCCGCAATAGTGGCATTTCAGCAAATTGTGAAACTTGTGATACGTGAGGCTTACATCACAATGAATGCATTCAGAATGCCAGCCACAAGTATTGCACCGATAGCTCGGCGAATAGCCACGCCTGTTTTGAAACAAAATAGCCTGTTCGCCTCGTTCCAAACAGCCTTTTAGCTCATCAATGAGCGTAGTTGTAAAATGCGATTGTAATTTTCGTTTTTGTAATTCTTCCTTGGCATCCGCTATGATAATTTCCGGCATAGAAATGCCGCCATAACGTTCCGGCATTTCGACCAAACCATATTTTCCAGACTGAGCATTAAAATATGATTCAATAGAAGGCGTAGCTGTACCTAAAATTACTTTTGCACCGTGCAGGTGTGCCATGTATATGGCTGTATCACGACCACTATAACGCGGATTTGGATCTTGTTGCTTGAAGGAAGGATCATGTTCCTCGTCCACGACGATTAACTTTAGTTTTTTGAACGGCAAAAACAAGGAAGAACGTGCGCCCAGCACTATTGGCTTGCCATCTAGCACAGAATTCCAGAGCTCTACTCGCTCATTATTGTTGAGGCGCGAATGATAAACGGCAATATCATCACCAAATACTTTTTGCAGGCGATCAATAATCTGAGTGGTTAGCGCAATTTCCGGAAGTAGGTACAAGACTTGTTCTTCGCGTCGAAGTGCTTCTTGTATCAATTCGATATAGACTCGCGTTTTTCCGCTACCAGTAACACCGTGCAACAAAACGACATTTTTAGACTCAAACTGCTCTTTTATTTGCCGCAAGGCTGAAACCTGTTGTTCTGCCAATGTATTTGCATCTATCGTAGCTTCTTCATAAGAACCTAATCGACTGATTTCTTTATCATACAGCTCGAAAATGCCTTTCTTGACCATGGCCTGAATAACGCTGGTATCCACCTCCGCCATTTTGTAAATGTCTTGTTTGCGGACAACTTCCTGCCGGCGATCCAACTGTACGAATGCCAGCAATGCATTGGTTTGGCGTTGCGAACGGCTGACTTTTTCGAAAGCTTCATTGATCAATTCCGGGTAGGTGGCATAAGGTTCTTTAAAGCGAACACAACCTACTTTCTTGGGCTTGTATTTTGTTTTGAGATCTTCTTTGAGGTAAATGATTTTTTTCTCCAGCAAGGAACGGATAAGCGGATATACCGTCTTTTGCCCTAAAATTTGTCGAACATCATCAATACTAATTTCCTGTTGTATGCTCAAGGCTTCTGCAATCAGGTATTCCTTGTCGCTGAGCATACTAAAATCATCATCAAATAAAGGGCTGAGCGTCAATTGGGTTTCACTGGTCAACTTCAGATTAGCTGGCAGCGCTGCATTCATAATCTCACCAAGGGTACAGCGATAATAGTCCGCCATCCACTGCCAAAGTCGAAATTGAGTAGCCGTGATAATTGGCTTTTGATCGACTACGGAAAGTACGGCCTTAGCTTTGTAGTCTTGTGGTGGCTGGTTTGTAATATTGATAACCAGACCGGTGTATAGCTTACTTTTTCCAAACTGTACCTCTACCCGCAGGCCAAATTGAATATCTGCCACCAGTTCCTCCGGAACATAGTAAGTATAAGGCTTAGGAATGGCGATTGGCAGGATTACTTCTACGTAAGTATTGCCATCTGGAACGAAGTGTGCAGTTTGATTTGACAAATGTTTTTTGCTTTGAACTAAATATAAATGTAAAAATTTCCTCGCTTACACCAAACGATGTTGATCGTATTGATCTACTTTGATAGAAGTTTTTAAATCTTGTAAGTCAACTTTCTGACTTTCGTCAAATGCTTTAAGATTTTCTTCCAGTTGTTCTTTTCGGCTTGCGCCTAATGCAATTGTTCCTACTGCCGGATGATCTAAAGCAAATCGCAGCGCGATATGCGCAGGCAAAACGGGCGCTTTCGCTAAATCTGTCAGCTTTCGCTGAATAACTTCCACTTCTGTTTTATCATGATTGAGGTAAGCTGCGGGTGGCTTGGAAGCCAATAATCCTTTAGCTAGTGCCCCTCTGACCACCACGCTGACACCTGCATCTGTCAGTGCATCCAGTGCCCACTCTTCCGGACGGCGATCGAGCAAACTGTATTGCATCATATTGGTGGTTATATTCGATTTGCGGATATAAGCATCAATGACATTATGCCGAATGGAGGAAATACCATAATACCGAATTAAACCTTCTTGCTGTAATTCTTCAAAAGCTTCAATCGCTTCATC
>JALEHC010000497.1 GCA_022763215.1 Saprospiraceae bacterium | reverse complement strand
GCTGCTATCATCTCAAAGGAAGGTCGCAAAGGCAAGGAATATCCTGGCTTTTATTTTCATTTTGAGTTTGGTATGCTCATGATGGGTGGGGGAGCTTATTTTTTGGAAAAAGATGCCCTGCAACGAGTACGCGAACAAATCGTCCAACAACCCGAACGATTTGAATCTATTGTAACCGACGCAAGCTTCATAGAGCACTATGAAGAACTTAAAGGCGAAAAGAATAAACGACTGCCTAAAGAATTTAAAGCATTTGCCGAAAGGCAGCCCCTAATTGCCAATAAGCAGTATTATGCTATGGCAGAACTTGATCCTAAATTAGTACTTCAAGATGATTTTCCGGCTATTGCCGAAAGCTATTTCAAGGCATTGCAGCCGCTTAATCAATTTTTGGCGGAAGCCATAACCCCCTAAGCCTGTGTGGTGCGCTGTCGTAGCAGGTGGTCCGCAATCACAAGGGCCGCCATGGCTTCGACTATAGGAACAGCTCGAGGCACTACACATGGATCATGTCGCCCTTTTCCCGTCACTTCTACGGCTTCTCCCGCTTCATTGACGGATTCCTGAGCAGAAACGATGGTCGCTACCGGCTTGAAAGCCGTGCGAAAATAAATGTCCATGCCATTGCTAATGCCGCCTTGGACACCCCCCGAATGATTGGTTTTGGTTTTTACTTGCTCATCTTCCTGATAAAAAATATCGTTGTGTTCAGAGCCTTTCATTGTCACTCCTTCGAATCCAGAACCATATTCAAACCCTTTGCAAGCATTGATGCTGAGCATGGCTTTCGCCAAATCCGCATGCAACTTATCGAAGGCGGGCTCTCCAAGCCCGGCAGGACATCCTTTAATGACACAGTTAACTACCCCTCCAATAGTATCGCCTTCTTTGCGAACCTGTTTGATGTATTCAATCATGTTTTCCGCCATGACGGAGTCGGGGCAGCGCACCGCATTGTCCTCTACTTTCGTTAAATCCAAGGCTTGATAAGGTTGATTGAGTTGCAAATGTCCGACTTGTGATACATAAGCCTGCGTATGGATGCCCTGTTGCTCTAAAAATTGTTTAGCAATAGCACCCGCTGCCACACGGGCTGCTGTCTCGCGAGCAGATGAACGGCCACCACCGCGATAGTCACGTAATCCGTATTTGGCATGGTAAGTAAAATCGGCATGAGATGGCCTAAATTTATCAGCAATATGGCTATAATCTTTGGAACGAGCATCGGCATTAAATACCACCATCATGATGGGGGTACCGGTTGCTTTACCTTCAAAAACGCCAGAAAGAATTTGGATGGTATCACTTTCTTTTCGTTGCGTCACAATATTGGATTGTCCCGGTTTACGGCGATCCATTTCCAATTGAATACGTTCTTCATCTATTGGCAATCCGGCCGGACAACCATCAATAATAACACCTACTGCTTTTCCGTGCGATTCTCCGAAGGTGGTAATTTTGAATACCTGACCAAAAGAATTTCCTGCCACAATCAAACTATTTTACAATGAAAAAAGAAGCCTTCAGGGCCTGCGTTTCAGCCTATTCGGCAAACACACTGGCCGCTTTTGAGCAGCCGCAAGGTAATAAATTAATCAAATTGGAACTTCTGATTAGGGTAATTGTTAGTATACTCGGTAACGCTTTTTCTGTAAATTTGCAGAATACTGACAAACGAAATCGTTGTAGAATGGCTACAACGAAAATAATTAGCAAAAGTAAAGATGCAACTCGAACCGAAAGATTTATACGCGAAGCTGGAGTTTGACAAAGTGCTTGAATTACTGGAACGGGAATGCCTGGGAGAATTAGGAAGGGCAGAAGTGAAAAATATCCATCCGTTGACGGATGTCAAAAAAATCCGCAGTAAACTCAAAGAGGTTGACGAATTTTCGTTGACTTTCGAAAATAGTACTCCTTTTCCAATTGCTGCTTACTTCGATATTTCAGAAGATTTGCGGATGTTGGAAATTGAAGACTACGTACTTCCTGAAGAAGGGCTGGTCAAGATTAATATCGTTCTGGTATTTATCAGAAATATTTTCCGGTTTTTTACTCCCGAACGCAAAGAAATATATCCTACTCTTTTCCGAATCATTCAGCATGTTGATTTTGATGAAGACCTCATCAAAGCTATTAGCGTTGTCATTGATGAAGAAGGAAATATCAAACCCGATGCTTCTCCTGAATTACTAAAGATCAGAAAAGCGATCATCAGCAAGGAAAAAGAAGTCGAAAAGAAATTTCGAGGACTCATTCAGCACTACAAACGCAATGGGTGGCTGACTGATAATGTCGAAAGTTTTAGAAATGGACGGCGAGTTCTGAGTGTACCTGCGGAGCATAAACGCAAAATTAGAGGTATCATTCACGATGAATCTGCAACCGGAAAAACGGCTTTCATCGAGCCAGAAGGGGTAATCGAACTTAACAATGATATCTTCGATTTGCATCAGGATGAAAAACGTGAAATATACCGCCTACTGAAAGAACTAAGTGCCGTTCTACGGCCTTACACCCCAGCTCTGGCAGGCTATCAGCAACTTCTCATTCGGTTTGATTTGATTCAGGCGAAAGCCAGGCTAGCAGGACGAATGAAGGCCAATATGCCCAAATTGGTAGACAAACCCCATTTTGGGATGCTGGAAGCATACCACCCCTTATTGTTCCTGAAAAACCTCGCACTAGATAAAAAAACGGTTCCATTTGAGCTTCACTTATTGCACAACAACCGCATCGTCGTATTAAGTGGACCAAATGCCGGTGGTAAGTCGATTACCATGAAATCAGTCGGCTTAATACAGTTAATGATGCAGTCTGGTTTTTTGGTGCCGGTAGATCCGGAATCAGAGATGGGCGTTTTTGAAAAAATCTTTGCAGATATCGGTGACCAACAATCATTAGAGGATGATTTGAGTACCTATAGCTCTAGGCTAAAAAATGCTCGGACTTTCATTGAGCATGCGGATGATAAGTCTTTAATCTTGATAGATGAATTTGGTTCGGGGACCGATCCTAAAATTGGTGGTGCTATTGCTGAAGCTATTTTGCGCGAGCTAAATTATAAGAAAGTACACGGAATCATTACGACACACTATTCCAACTTGAAGATATATGCCTTCAAAAATAAAGGAATTGTAAATGGTTCGATGTGGTTTGATAAGGATACGCTATCACCGACCTATGAATTTAAAGTAGGACGCCCTGGTAGCTCGTATGCCTACGAAATTGCTCAAAAGAGCGGCCTTCAAAAAAAGGTCATCAAGTATGCGCAGCATAGAACAGGGAAAAACGAAAAAGCTGTCGATCAACTTTTGGTCGATTTGCAACGAGAAAAGCAGGAACTAGAGGAAAAGCTCGAGGATATTAAGCAAAGAGAGGAAAAACTCGAAAAGCTGATCAAGACTTACGAGCAAATGCACCGTGACCTGGAATTCAGACGCAAAAAAATCAAACTGGATGCCAAAGAGGCCGCACTGCAGCAAACAGCCAAAGATAATCGCGATTTTGAGCGCCTGATCAAGGAACTGAAAGAAAAGCAAAAGCTCGAAGAGGCTAAACAAAAAGCAGCTGAAATCAGGCAGGAACGTCAACAATTAGTAGAGGAAGTTCAGGATCTGAAAGAAGAAATTTATTACAAAGAAGATCCGGTCGAACTTAAGAAAGGGCCCATACAAGAAGGCGATTACGTACGAATGAAAAGTGGTGGTTCTATTGGATTGGTGGAAGCCATCAATAAGAAAAAAGCCGTTGTTCTCATGGGGCAGATGCGGATGAGCATTAATCTTCGAGATTTGCAACACTCCAAACCACCATTAGATCGACAAGGAGCTAAAAGTATCAGTACAGATACGGTTACTCAAAACGCCAATTTTGAATCGAGAATAGATATTCGTGGTATGCGCTTTGAAGAAGCCATGAAAGTTATTGAAGACTTCATGGATCGGGCTTTAATGTCCAATGTTGGAAATTTGCGCATCATACATGGTAAGGGAAATGGTACCTTACGAAAGGT
>JALEHC010000080.1 GCA_022763215.1 Saprospiraceae bacterium | reverse complement strand
TTATTTATAAGATTATTGCAAGAGAGATCATTTTACAACCTCCTCAATAATCTGAACTTTTAATATTTGTTTTTATTTGTTTAGAACCGCTGGTAAAGGGATTAACGAATAGGGAAATTGCTGATAAAATATGTCGAGTAGAGGCTACAGTGGAATCACGGAAGCGTTCAATTAGAAACAAACTGAAAAATGATGGAGTTACTAACGATGCTAGCCTTGGATATTGGGCACGTAAAAACAATATTCCTATAGATTAGATTTAGGGTATAAATTACACTTGACCTGGTGGTTATCTTCAGGGTAGGTGGTATACAAATAAGAGAGAGAATTAATAAATAGCACAATGACAAATAATACAAGAGCTAGAAAGAATCCCGAAAAAGGGCCTGGTTGTGGTTTGAGATCAGTAAACGAGGTCCCCAAAAAAAACTAAATGAAAGAATGAGGAAAGAGAAATTAAATTTAATCCTGATGGACGACCACCAATTTGTGATTGATGGTCTTTCAAAGATGCTACAAACAGAAGAAGGAATTGAGATTATTTATACAGCAACTTGTGGCGAAGATTTACTGAACTTTTTGGATACTAACTACGGCAGTAATTTATGGGTAGATGTAATCATGATGGATATATCGATGCCTCTCCTCAAAATGAGTGGCCTGGATACCGCCGAAATCATTAAAAAACGCTTCCCTGCTATCAAAATTTTGATGCTTACCGTCAATGATGACTTTGATAGTTACCAGCGTGCTAAACGAATAGGCGTCAACGGTTACATCCCCAAAATAAAAGGCAAAAAAGATATCATCGGAGCCATTAAAAGTGCTCAGGATGGACAATTTATCGACCTATTACATAATCGATAATAAGTAAAAGCAATAATTATTAAGGAAATCCTTATCAGAGAACTCAATATCAATCCAGATATTGTGAATGTGTTTTTATTCAATGAGATTCTTTAGGTGTTACATTGTGTCTTTGTGAGCATCCTCCACTAGCGGTTCCCGTTTAGTAGAGGATGTCTTTTTTAGAGCTATCCATAAGTGCCGAACTGCCTATCGATAAAACACAAAACGCCAAGAAAAAATATAAACCCGGCAAGGCGTTTGAATCCGTCTGTATTCCTATCTGCATATTGGCGAAAGCCAGATAGGCAAGAAACATCGCAGCTACAAATACATCTGCCATCGACCATTTTCCTGATTTGAAAAGGATTAGCCTACTTAAGTGATTTTGCGTAAGCATGGGACGAAACAAAGCAAGTAGACTTACTATGATTTTGCTTAAAGGAAACAGAATACTAAAGCTCAATATACTAACCCCAACAATCCAATTACGTTGTTGAAAGAGCAACTGAATTAACTCCATCACCGATTTACTTTGGTAATAGAAGTATAAATCACCTTCAAATTGTTTTTCAAAATTAAAATTAACATCAAAACCATATACATTGGTCCGAATCGGAATCTTACCCAAATCCAGATCGCGTTCAAAAGCTGCAATTTCCAAAACCGGAGAAAATAAGCCAATGTACAAACATACCATCGCAAGTATGATTGCCCCGTAAGCTAGTTGCGCTTTTTCTTTTGTTCGCCAATAATTCCATACCAAATACATAGCAAATAAGAGCAGCGGAATGAGCAGTAGCCATAATTGTTGCTTAACGACAAGCTGTTCGTTTGCTATTTTAGCCTGAAACTGTGCTGCCTTAGCTATTACCGGATTGGTACCTTCTGAAGGCACCCACTCATCCGGATTGAGAATACGATTTTTGAAATATAAAGCCTGTGCATAAGATTCTTTGCTGGCTTTGTAATTGATGGTCGATTGGATAAAAAGCGTGGCCAGCCAGCCTGATACTATTAAAAATATCAGGCTGAGGATAAGAAGTACTTTATTGTGAAATAATGCTTGCTTCATCAGGCTTCAATTCCCAAATGTAAAATCCGGCCTCCTGTCTGATTGATTGGGCTAATACTTTTGCCAATAATCACACCATCCTCAGGGGCGTGGTAATCTTTGATCTTGTCACCAAAAATATTGTAAATGCTGGCAATAACCTGCCCCTTTTTTACAATCTCAGCCACCTTCGGATGCACATTCAAAATCCCACCGGTATCTGTATATAACCAGTAAGAACGTTTACACAAAATCGGTGCTTGCTCAGGTTCCTCAATATTACCTTGGGTCATGCCCAAATGAATCAACAAGTTATGAATACCTGTTAGCCCATCCCGAATCATCCCTTTTTGGAAAAGATTTGGATTTCCGACTTCCAGCGTAATTGCTGAAATACCCAGGTCTTCTGCGGCACCACGCAGCGTTCCATCGCTAGGTGGATTGTTGACAATAATTTGTGCATTCTGCAATAGCGCCATTTGTCGAGTAGCTTCATCTGCCATATCGGCACGGATATAATAGGAATTGACGCGACCAAAACTAGCGGTATGCAAGTCTACCAGGTAGTCAAATTTCTTGACGATATGATGCACAAAGCGCCATGCGTATACCTGGCTCACATTGCCATCCGGACGGCCCGGCATAATGTGATTGAGGTCCATACCATCAATAAATCGACGTTTTTTGCGCAAAAGCGACGGAATATTGACTGTTGGTATGCCAACGATCGTGCCCGTCAATTCTTGTACATTTACCTCCTTAAAAATTCGTTGTATAACCGGTATGCCATTGAGTTCGTTGCCATGTACGGCGGCTGTCATTCCCAGTGTTTTTCCGGGGCGTGTACCCTTCGCAACAATGATTGGGATATATACCGGCAAGCCCATCCCATCTGTAACTAAGTGAAAGAAGAAGCGCTTCAGTTCTCCCGGAGCGATTTGATCAAGGTCCAACGCTCTAACGGTTGTGACCTCCTGATCGAGATTTATTGTGTTGATATCCATATCTCCTCATTAAAACGGTTAATTGCCTGGGCAAAATAAGAGGGGATTGCTAAAGAATGGCTACCCCCCAAAGTTGTTTATGCTGCTTTTGAACTTAGATAATCCCAGAGTCGATTTGAAATTCGCTCCAGGATCGGCTCATTGTACAAAGCTTCTATTTGGCGTAAGCCACCAATGCTGGTGGTATTGATCTCCGAAAGTACTCGCTTGCCATCGTCATCTGTCAAGGTATCTACGCCGTACATCACGACTCCGAGTTTGGAAAGTACCGGATCAATCCGATGAATGATCTCTTTTTCCTCAGAGGTAATCGTCGTAGCATTACTACTGCCGCCTTGTGATGCATTGCACAGCCAAGAATTATTTGCTGGCAAGCGAAGCGAAGCCCCAATAATTTGACCATCTACAACCACTATCCGTTTGTCGCCCATGGTGACATTTTTCAAAAACTTGACCGCCAGGTATTCTACCGGGCTTTGTTTCAGCCTTTCGGCGAAAGCCGTAAACGAAAGCTGCTCCCCGTCTACCCAGACTTCGTCATTTTCGATTTTTACGATTCCATAACCACCATAGTTTCGAAATGGCTTCAATACACAGTTGTAGTCTTGCTTAAATGCCTGAATGTCCTCTAAAGACCGACAAATTTTCATCGGAGGAGTCACTTCCGGGAAGTCTACTAAAAATGCTTTACTTCCTGAAGTAAGAATACCCTCCGGACGATTAATGATAATTTTGTCGGGGTATTTTTCACTCAAGTATTGAAAGAATACAGCCGTTTTAGTGGGCGGCATCCTCAGAAAAATGACTTCATAATCACCCAGATTTCGTTCTTGAAGGTTTTGGCGAAAAGCCGAACCATCCTGAGTAAATTCAAAGTTTTTATCGACACGGCTTACCCAAAGACTATCCCTTTCCAGTGTTTCAAAAAACACCTGGTTTTGTTCCAGTCCTCTCGAACCGATATCCATAAAATCGCAAGCCGGGTGGGCCTGCATTTTTTGAAGCAGCGCATACAAAGAATTTTCTGCGCTGTGATTTCTATGGTCCGTAAGGACCAACATGCTGAGTTTTTTCATATTAAAAATGGACAAAAAGCCCGTTTTTAATTAGTTAAAATTTCATTGATGAGCCCTTCATCATTATTCAAGCTCTTAAACAAACGAGAACGGAATTTCCCTTTTGTATTGTATAAATTTTTAGCCATCCGATCAATAGCAATTGTCGATAGCACAGTTTGTATATACGCTTCGATCATGTCGTCGAGCCCAACGCCCAATTTGTTGAAGTCTCTTCTGTCCATCAACATCAGTCGATTGGTGTCACTACCCCAAGAGCCATCCTCATTTTTGATGGAAAGGTTGGTTCCCAGCATATTCCACGAATCTGTTCCCGTCTGTATGTGGTCTTCCAACGGCTTCAAGGCACGGCGAGCATATACACATAGCGGTTTGAAGCCTTCCGGTGTCGCACTAATCATTACCCTGAGGTCGGCTACATAGGTGTTGCCTTTCGGCGAAGGCATGGTGCCTACATGGTATAAGCGACCACGACGGCTAATAGAACTCCAATTGTAATTGCCAATCAAGCTCTGAACAATAAAGCGTTCATAGTCGAAATCTTGTGCCATGAAGGCATCTAGTTCTTGCTCGTCTACAATCGTAAATACGCCCTGACCAGCATTGCTGTAAGGAATTTTCACGACAGCCTGACCTCCCATCTGATTGACCCAAAGCGGAATTTCAGCTTTGCTGACATCCCAGATGGTTTCTGGTGTTACAATCTCCAGGCCGCTTTCGCGCAATTCGGTATTAAAAAAGTCATAGGCCTTGGCAGCTACCATTTTATTTCGGCCACCAGCCAAGCAAGCTACGGTCGGATTCAGGATATGCGTTTTGCTGTGAATCGGTAATCTGTTCCAAGGCTTTTGCGTCAGATAGCGAAATGCAGCCCGAATAGGTACCCACTCGCCAGCCTCGGTACGGATGTGCATAACGCCATCCTTATATTGGACATCTGGATCTGGATTGTCTTTATAAAATGGTACATAATGGACTTGTTCTCCAAAAATATCGGCCATTGCCTTGGCATAGCCAGAGGCTTCCATTTCGTTTTTATCGTAAACTACCGCCAAATCACCTTTGACAACACGTTTTTTGCGCTGCAAAGTCGGTTTGATGGTGCGTTCCATCAATAGTCGGTATCCGCCTTGTTCTTGGTTATCGTTCAAGAGGGGCATCGATTTTTGCCCGGAAGGGCAGCTGTTATTTTCAATAACCACCATTTGACGCTTACCATTTTCATTCGTCACATGCATCAGGTCGGCACCTGCCCAAACAAAAAACTTGGGGCGGTAAGTCAGTTGTTCCTTTAGGTAATCAGGTTTTACTTTAGGGTGAAGGTGGCAATATCTTTTGATAATGCGGTCTTCGGTCAAGTTTAGGAAAAAACTGACAAGCGGATGAATAGTGGCATTTAATGCCTTTGGGTACCAGTGATCATGAGGTTCGAACGATCCTGGTTGAAAAATCTGAGCCTTTTTTTGCATGTACGCTATGGTTTTATCTGTTTATTGAAGTTAAACTTTTTTGTTTTATAGCTTTCGCTAAATGAGCCACTGTTGTACAGGGGCGTTGTTTTTGGCGGCGCAAAAAAGCAGGAATAAATCGAATAGTGCAATAGCTGAATGATTTATTAATCGTTAATTTTTTGGAAGGTCGCTGATTGCCTCCCAACCGTTTTTATCCGCCAGCGTTTTGGGAGCCATTATGGCATAAGTATTGTTGAAGCCAAGCGGTTGCAACCACTCGAGTTGGTAGTTGTTTTGAAAGCTGTCTTGTACATAGTTAAATACTGCTTCTTCATCAGCTATTCGTTGCTCAACTTCCGTTTCGCTCGGTTTTAAAATTACCATAAATCCAGTTCCGGTGTACTCCGGGTACAAATCGAGGCCACCGGTAAGCATGGCATCGAAGCAAATTTTGGTACCTCCCAGACCAAGTTTGAGGTCTGTATCTAGCTCCGTATGCCCATTGATAAGCTGATCAAATAATGCTACTAAAATATACTGTTCTGTAAATGTTTTGGAGCCAATTTTAACAGCATAACCACCTTGTCGCTGATCTGGTTTCCAGAGGTTTTGCGATTGCAAATATGCTTTTGCGACTTCTTCCGGCGATTTCTTCAGGAAATCAACCTGATAATTCAATTCGGTCATAGTTGCATCATCCAACTTGCCTGCCAGTAAATCTAATACCTCTTTGAGCTCCGGATGTTCTGTTAATAGTTCTTGACGAACCAAGGGCGTACACTGGTAAGGCGGAAATGCATTGGCATCATCTTTTAGTACTTTCAAGTCAAAAGCTTTGATGCGACCATCGGTCGCATAACCAGCAATTAAATCGACACTACCTTCTTTAATAGCCTGATACATCAGTGCCGAATTAAGCATGACGGTATTGAACGTGACGCCGTATTTTTCCTGCAAGGCCGGATAACCATCTTTGCGACCATAAAACTCTGGATCAAAGCCTACTTGTAATCCACTAATAAAGGATGCAGGACTCATAATCACAAAGCTGAAAAAAAATAATACCAGAGAAACAACTTGTATCGCAGGTTTCATTTTTCGAATCGGCAAACGTTGTATCAATGCAATTAATTGATCAAAAATGATAGCCAATAATGCAGCAGGCAATGCTCCTGCTAAGATCATAGTCGAGTTATTCAGGGAAATACCACCAAAAATAAATTCGCCAAGCCCGCCTGCTCCCACATATGCGGCCAGGGTGGCCACTCCTACGTTGATTACGGTGGCTGTTCGGATACCAGCAAAAATGACTGGTAGTGCTAATGGTAGTTCGACTTTCGTCAAAACCTGCCAGTCGGTCATTCCCATGCCTTTTGCGGCTTCTTTTACCGCGTCGGGTACTTCTTGTATGCCCGTGTAGGTATTCCGAAGTATTGGCAATAAAGCATACAAAAACAGTGCTACAATAGCGGGTTGTACTCCGATTCCCAAGAAGGGGATAAAAAAGCCAAGCAAAGCAATAGAAGGAATGGTTTGTAAAATTCCAGTAACTCCAATGACGATAGAAGCCGCCCGCTGAAAACGGGAAATCAGAATGCCAGCCGGAACGGCTAGTAAAACAGCGAGCAAAAGCGAGATGAAAGTCAAGCCAATATGCTCCAACACTTGTTCACCGAGTTTGGAAAGGTTAGCTGCAAAGAATTCGAATAAGGCGATCATATCGTTTCGCTTTTTAAGTGGTTGAGCGTTGCCTGAAAACTATTCATCAACTGACCAAGCCTATAGTATCTGACTTGGCCCTGATATTCGGTTTTGGCGACAGCCGCCCTAAGCTGTGCTTTTGTCAGTTTGCTGATAGCAGAAAAAATAGTTGCATCTGCCTTGATCGCTATGGTATCTGCCTTTTCAGGAGCCTCGGTTGGAAGTTGTTCCCAAATATCCTGTATTTCAAGGGCATGAAATTCCAATTGCAATTGTTTGTCCGCCAGAAATGCCCGCACAAAATCATTAGCAGGGTGAAATAATAAGGTCTTCGGATCAGCGAGCTGTTGTACTTGCCCTTGGTCGAGTATGCACACCAAGTCAGCCAGTTCGAATGCTTCTTCCACATCATGGGTCACCATAATGGTCGTTTTGCTGGAAAGCTCATCCAGCTCCATAAAATCAGATCGAATATCTTTTCTTGTGATCGGATCGAGGGCGCCAAATGGTTCATCCATCAAAATAATAGGTGGATCGGCGGCTAATGCACGCGCAATACCGACCCGCTGCTGCTGCCCGCCACTAAGTTGGTGTGGATATTTTTTGGCATATTCAGCCGCCGGAATCTTGAGCATGTCCATCAGTGCATACACCCGGGCTTTGGTACGGGCTGCTTTCCAGTTGAGCAATTCCGGCACGACCGCAATATTTTCTTCTATGGTATAATGTGGAAACAAGCCTATACTCTGAATTACATAACCCATATCGCGCCGAATTTCTACCGGATCATATTGCATTACGTCTTTGTCATCCAGTAGAATTTGACCGGAGCTAGGCTCAATCAGTCGATTGATCATCTTGAGGGTCGTCGTTTTTCCCGAGCCACTCGTCCCAACCAATGCCAGTGTCTGACCTGTCTGTACGGTAAAGGATACCTGATCAACGGCTTTGAACTGTTGATATATTTTTGTGAGTTGTTTGACTGCAATCATAATGCTTGTGCATGTGGTTTTGGCTTTCGCCAAATCTGAAACTATCTGTCTACCAGACAGCATATTAATTGTAGCAGACGTCTATCCGGCCACCTTAGCGGTAAGGGAATTTAAGAAATTGTCTGGAAATGCTCATTGGAATAGCAGCAAAATACCAAAATAAGCACCAAGAAGGAGGCTAACCATTGTTTGAGACAGAAAATAAACCAGAATGAATCGTCCCAAACCGGGCCAGAATTTTTGCTCAAATACTTGAATATAAAAGTAGACCATGTACACCAAGGCAAGCACCCCCTGAAGGAGGCTGATAGCTTCAGAGAGGTTGATCACAGGCACTGTAAGTATGAAAAAAATATTCTGGATACAAACCGAATAAGTGTTCAAAACCAAATGCTCTGCATAGTTGAAATTGCGGTTTTTATAGATCAGATAAGTGGCCAGGCTCAAGAAGGGCAAGGAGATCATAAACAGCAAATTGAAATACTGATTAATAAGCCGATTGAGTTGGTCGAGGGCAGGCCGGTAGGCTTCGGGTACCATTTTATATGACGGATCATTGCGTAAGGTTTCCATAAATTCATCACCAATACCAAGAAATTGATAAGAAAGAAAGGTGGCCACTGCTACCGTAAGCAATAAAAAGCGGGAGGGTTTGATCATTCGTTTACGATCGTGATAAAAATACTCATCGATGGCTGATTTGGGATTGACAAAAAGCCGCTTGATGGTATAGCCAATTCCCTTTTCAAGATGAAACTGCTCGAGTAG
>JALEHC010000496.1 GCA_022763215.1 Saprospiraceae bacterium | reverse complement strand
GAAAAAACCTCGAAAAAAGTTCTGTAGATCGTGATTTGATCACTTTTTTGTCTTCTGCAGCTAATATTTTGCTTCGGGTTTTGGTCGTTTTTAGTGCCGCCGGAATCGTAGGTATTGAAACGGCATCTTTTGTTGCCATCCTTGCTGCTGTTGGTTTTGCTATCGGCTTGGCCTTGCAGGGGAGCCTTGGAAACCTGGCTGCTGGTGTTCTTATCCTATTCCTGAAGCCTTACCGTAGCGGCGATTTTATTGTAGCTCAGGGTTATTCCGGTACGGTAAAGGAAATTCACCTGTTCAATACCATTTTGACGACGCTAGACAGCCGGATCATTTATGTACCTAATGGTTCGATTTTTAGCGGACCAATCGAAAACCTGACCGAACCAACCATTCGTAAAGTACCTATGGAGTTTGGTATTGGTTATGGCGATGATATTGACAAAGCACGTGAAGTTATTCAGCGTGTAGCTGATGAATGTCCGCATATTGATCATGAAAAACCGGTGGATATTTTGGTTGTTTCCCTAGGTGACAGCTCTGTCAACTTTGCTGTCCGCCCTTGGTGTAAAACAGAAAATTTCTGGAAAGTACATTTCTACATGCAGGAACATGTCAAGAAAGCATTTGATGCGGAAGGTATTAGCATTCCATTCCCACAGATGGATGTGCATGTTGATCAGCAATCTTAATAAAAAAGCGTTCATAGAGAGTTTTTCTATGAACGCTTTCTTCTCTTTCACTTTCGTGAAATCAGCCACGGGGGCCTAGGTCCGTTTCTTGGCCAATACAATTTTCATTTTTTCAGCTTTGCTAACCTCCTTCAGGAAGTTCCTGAAATTATCGTACTCCTCTGCTGGAAGAACAGTACGTTCTATTTTGAATTGGCGAGCATATCGCAAACGATTGCCTACCTGCGTGATATGCATTTCGTAACTACCATAATCCGTCTTCAAATTGAGATCTTTATCAGGAATACCTTCTATCATATAATTTTCAGGGATTTCAATCGTAATCGTATCCTGCCAAAACTTTGGATAGTTATAATGAATATCGAATTTTCGATTCTCTTCCTTTTCAGGAATAAAATCATACGAATTGACAAGATTGATTGGAAGAAATAGGCGTTTCCCTGCTTTAGAGGCATATCTTTTTACATCAAGCTCAAATTTCTGTACCCCTTCCGGGCTGTCGGCAGATGCCTGTACACTAATAGACTGAATCTTTGGCGACGGAAAACTAGTGACGTTTAGGAAATACTTCTTGAGTTCTTCCTCTGAAAAACTATTATCCAAACTTCTGATTGGTTCATGGAAAATTCCACTAGTATGGATACTTCCTTTTACACTCGCTGCACCATCTTCCTGAAGCTTAATCACTACTTTGCTGCTACTGATATTATCATCGGCGGTTAATGTGCGGGTTTCATAAAGCTGTCCACCTTCCGGCTTTATCAGGAGTACTTTTCTTCCTTCTGTACCACTCCCCAGATAATTAACGGGGCTGGTTTGACTTGTACATTCCAGCCAGGTTTCACTTTTGGGTACATACAAAATAACGTGGTTGAAGGAAGGATTCGCGAAGTCATCAAAAATGCGATAAACTTGATTGCCTGATTTAATGAGAGCCGGATAAGATTCAATGCCTGCTTCTCTCAGCATACCCTTCATGAAGTTGGTTAAGGCTTTACAATCGCCAAATTTATTTTTCCAGACATAATCCGCATCAAATGGCTTAAATCCACCAATTCCCAATTGTACACTTACATAGCGCATTTGCGATTGCATAAAGCGGTACAATACTTCAATCTTCTCACGATCAGTTGTCAGTCCTGCTGTTAGTTCTGCTACTTTAGCACGCACTTCTTTAGGGAGCTCATCTTGTCCTTCCCAAAGCTCATACATAAAACGGCCGTAAGCATCCCAAGTAGCCATACTGCCTTCATAATTATCAACTTCAAAAAGGTGAGGTGACACCAAAAGAATAGGAATACGGTCAGAAAAGACCGGAGCAAAGCTTTCTGCCTCAATAGGAGGGAGGTTGCTTACCTCCCAACGATATATTTTGTTCTTCTTTTCTTCCTTGATAACCGGCTCAATAGCCATATTGAGCATGCGATGGTAAAATGGAAGATCAGATGGAATTTCCAAGGTGTAAGAAGAACTTTCAAAGCCGGTATCAAAACGATAGACAAACCAGTCTGGATAACTATGAAATTTGAGACCTTTTAGTTCTCGCTCAATATAAAATTCGACCGTATATGGATAAGAAGTATGCTGAGCATTTAATACCATTTTTCGATCATCTTCATATAAGGAGCCTGAGCTTACAGCACTAAAATCAAGAATTTCATCTTTGTCCAGCTCTCTGATGAGTTTACCATCTTGGTCATAAATTCGAGCTTCGAAATCTTTGACTTTTGTTTCTTCATCGTAAAATACGCTCATGAAATGAGCGCTGCTGTTTTCATTGAGGATAGTAACGACAATTTCCTGTCTTTCCCGACCTGATTTATTGGACCTAACTTCAAAGTAAAGGTCATCCTTTCTATAGACTTGATTTGCATTTGCCGAAAGGCTATCCGGAATAAGGGATGTGGCATAATCTGGTCGGTCTTTGCCTTTGTTATCCGCATTTGCTGCGAAAGCTGTGCCCAGAACCAATAGGCCCAGGGTACATAGTTTTAGTATATTTTTAAACGTTTTCATATTGCAATCTTTTGTTTAGTGGGGACTTAGGATTTCTTTTTAATAACTAACTGCTCGGCTTGTTTTTCAACAACGAGATCAAAGAAATT
>JALEHC010000495.1 GCA_022763215.1 Saprospiraceae bacterium | reverse complement strand
CCAAGCTAGGTCATTTAGTGAAGAAAAGTTCTTTGATGAAGTTATTGACTTTAGTGGGAATGTTACCCAAATAGAAGGAAAACTATTTTGTTTAGGGGGTATTCTTTGTACAAATATTTATTTTTTGCTCATTTTAGCTGGAAAATAGCTGGATTTTGGTAGTTAAAAAACCTTTTTTATGTTATTAATATCCCGTAAATAACTTTTTATAGCCTGATTGATGCTACTACTAATAAAAGTCAACGTAATGCTTTCATTTTAGCTGTTTAAACATTAACTTTGAAGTGTTCTTTCCATTATAATCTACCAAACATTTACTTGTCTTTTTGTTTAAGAGACTTGATACAATCACAATCTGTTTTAGCTTTACAATTTAAGTTGATAGGAATTTATATTTATCAAGATACACTCGTATCTATGATAGCGTAAACACGATACATAAACTAGCACCAACACTCAACCAATTTTTTGTAATCAAATTACAAACAAACACTATGTGTGGTAAAGACCAAAGTCTTTAATCCACAACCAGGCCATTTAGTGCCTGTATCATGAAATTTTCATAGCCTGTATCTGACTCAGATACAGGCTGTTTTTGTGTAGTTATAAAGGTTTCAAATGACCCACCCTAACACAAAAAAAGGCGGTATCCACTACAGATACCACCTCCTGAAACCAAATTTTTAACTATTCGATTTCTTGCGTTTTGTTGATTTACTACTTTATGGCAGCAAATTGGTTTACAACAAAAACATTTTCTTATTGCTGAACAACGTCAGAACGTAGGGTCTCTAACAATTCGCCTACTTCCTGAATCAATTCTGTAGGTACGTTGTTTTGTGTAGCTCCTGTGACTACTGCTCCGACGAAATTGTCAAAGTCTTGATCCGATGACTTCATCGCCATACGAGGGTTTTGTGCCGGATCGTGCGCATCGCGCATGTTCAATCCATTGTAGGCGAAATTCTCTGCTCCTGTTGCAACACAGAAAAAGTCTGTCAAGTTTTTACTCAATACAGCCAAGTTATTGGTGTTACCATTGCCAAGTTCCATTAGCAAAGGAGCAAAAAACGGACTCAAATCAGGATCAGCTGCGATCACGAAAATAGTACTATCCACAACCGAGCGCAAACCAAGACGTCCTTGCTCAATCATATTACCAGGATCAGTCGGATCTTCTACCATCGTCGTTCCTCCCAATTTACTATACAGTGATTCTACCTGCATTCCATCATCATCATCGTTGTCACATGCACTAAAACCGAGCGCAAACAACATCAAAAGCGCGATTAACTTAAATTTTGTCATTATGTGATTTTTTAAATTTAAAGAATATCTATCTGATTATTTTTTAGAAAATCCGGGCCATGGCATCTCCTACTTTCATAAAAATGGAGTTGTTGCCAGTTACCGGACACCCTCTTCCTGCCATTTCTGCATCCACCACGTGACGCTTAGCATTTGCACGAAAGTGCTGACGTACATCAGTCACCACTGCATCGGCATCCAATACCTTCGGATCGTGGTTAAATACCAAAATCCCATCCGGAATATTGAAATAAGCATGCTTTACCGATTCCATCTGCTGCACCTTACTTTTGATTCGAGCGGCGGTTAAAGAATCCACGCTTTCGCTAAAATCAATACGGCTTAGCTGCATAGGCGGGCCAGGAGGTAAGCCAGCAGTCATTTTTTGGTGGATGTAAAAAGAAAAACTCAGGAAGATAACTAGTCCCAGAGCGAGACTATAGCTTACTATTTGCACTAATTTTCTGTTTATCATCAAAATGTCATTATTGGTTTCATTATTAGTTACGGTCATTTTTGCGTAAGCGGATGTTAAGAGGGCAAAAAAAAAGGTCAACCATTTTGGCTGACCTTGTTCCTTTTTCGCCTTTGAAGCGTAAAGGCTTGACTTTTAGCTAATAGTGTTTGGGTTTATTGTAGTAATATTTTCTTATATCGTTTTTTTCGGTTTATATCTATTTCTAGGTAGTATATGCCTTTCGGCAAATTTGACGGAAGTCGAAAGACATTGCTTGTATGACCCTGGAAGCGGCGTATTTCTGCGCCCTGCGAATTGATCAAGCGTAGCTCTTGTACCAAATACGGACTCCGGATTTGTATGCTTCCGTTTGTCGGGTTTGGAAATACTTCTATTTCATCTGCTAAAGATGGTGCCGATTTGGTGGATGTGGTAAGGAGATTGCAATCGGGGAGCCCAACTGCAGCTGGTTGCATGCAATTATCATAAAAATTTTGAACCTGATCAAACTGCCCCCTTAGCCCTTCTACCTTACTCAAATGATCACCTGGGCCGTCATAATAAGTAAAGGCTGAAATGACGCTACTATAATTGCCTTGCCCATACTCAAATGGTCCATAGCCCATTACTAATTTGCGATTCCCCATTGGATTCTGCTCCTGCCATTCCGTCCAATCTCCTTGTTCAGGTAGTCCCGGAAACGCAAAATCTGTCGGTTCTTCTTGCTGATACCCAATGCCTCCTACCGATAGGGAAGTGTTATCCGCCCAGTTACCTTGCAGAAAACCGTAAAAGGTACTAATCAAAGATGGATCCATTGTTTGAGGTGGAAAATCGAGTATACTGCCACTATAATAAGGCATAATCGCAGAAAATGGAGCAGGAACGCCATCAAAACCATTCGGCCCTTTCAAAATGTCTGCTCCGAATACGGGCGGATTTTCTCCAAACCCACTGTAACGTTCGTCTTCATCATCATCTTCATCAAGGTTATCTGCATTATAAACAAAGGCGGCCAAGCGCTCCGGAAAGCTACCTACATAGTCATCATTGGGGTTCCCCAAATCTGGATCGAGCCAAAGCCCCCAGTATGCATCAAAATGAAGGGCATCCGAAATATTAAAGACTTCATGTTGCGTAAATAAAGTATTGCTCAAGTAACTGTCGGCTTCACAATCGAAGTAAAACATATTGGCCTGAACTCGATACAAAACCTCCTCCGTAAAGGATGCTTTTATGTCGTAAATACACCAGTTCATCTGTGTCGGAATAATCTGAATTTGTTCTGATTCGCTACATCCGGTAATTTTTAGGATCGGATAATCTCCATCATCCGGATTGTAAATGGCATCGCCATTGGCATCCCAGAAAGGGGCCAGACTTGAGGTATCACCTGGTAAGCTCATATTGGGGTTGTAGGCTTCAAAGTGCGGATTGCCTTTCCCCGGCCACTCATAAATAGCGTCTATGGGTTGGTCAATGACGCCATTGTCTTCAAAATCCGTCTTATGTGCACGGATGTCTGCAATATTTATTTGGTATACTTTTACAAGTACTCCCTGCGAATTGCCACTGTAAGCACCATAATTAGGACCATAAAACCGAATTCCACCACCAATGTCAAGACTGGTAATCCACAAATTAGCGGCAGTAACAAGTGGTTTGTATTCATCTTGCTCCTCGTCATAATAAGTCATCAAAGGGCCATTGGTGAATAAGTTGTTGGGTAAGCCAAAATTAGAAAAGTAGGAGCGAAGCTGGCCATTCTGGACAGGCACAGACACAAAATCCTGTTGTGCAGGCAGCATAGCCGCCATACACAAGCAGAATAGTAGTACTATTCTAGTTTTCATAGAGTCGGGTTTGATTTTTAGAACTAGCAGAGGGCTACAGCCCTCCGCTCTAATAACAAAATGAGTTACTGTAAGTGACGGATAAAAATTATGTATAAGTGAAATTTGTCAGTGCAAAATGATCGAATGAATTGATGAAGAGACAATTAGGCGATTATTTTGTGCTGACCAAATTATTCATAATTCCGTCTAATTACTTATGATGATTTTCTTGTAAGCGAATTGGTTGGCGACCTTTAGTCGTAAATAATAGATGCCTTTCGGCAAATGCGACACATCGAGCTGGGTTTGGGTAGTTTGCAACACTTCCTGGCCCTGCGAATTGAGCAGTCTAACTCGATCAATCACCAAAGAACTTTCTATGCTTAGTTGTCCATTTGTCGGATTTGGATAAACCTTGAAGTCATTAGTATTCAGTTCTGCTTCTTGGGTAGATGTCAGCATTAGATTACAACTCGGGAAACCAATTCCATTGATATTCATGCAGTTGTCGTAAAATGCTTGTACACTATCTAGTTGCATTCTGAAATCTTCTACTTTATCCAAATGATTATTACCATCATTGTAATAAGAAAAAGCAGTAATCATTTCATTGACAGCTCCAGGAAGATTAGTAAATGACCCGAAACTTATCAAACTGCGTCGGTCTCCCAAAGGATTTTGGGCTTCCCATTCGGTCCAGGCATTTTCCTGATTAGGTAAACCCGGAAATCCAAAGTCCGTTGGCTCTGCCTGCTGATATCCAAGCTGACCTTCCGTCAGTGGCTGGCCGTCTCGCCACCTGCCTTGCATATAATTATAAAACTCTTGCGGGTTGGAAGGGTCGGTTGTACCAGGAGGAAAACCACCGAGTCCACCATTGTAATAATGCATAAT
>JALEHC010000494.1 GCA_022763215.1 Saprospiraceae bacterium | reverse complement strand
GCTTCGTTTTTTGGGCAATGCAAAAAATGAAGAGCCCAGCCGGCTTGAGGCGATCCCAAGTAAAGACTTCCATACTTTGATTTTATAGCGATCAAGACTAGAGCAAATTTGATGCGTTTAACCTGAAGAAACAACTGCAAAACAGATAGAAAGTTAAATTGTATCAATGAAAGTAATTAAAAAACACCAACTAGACGACAGAGACGTCAACCGAATTGTAGAAATGGCCTGGGAAGACCGCACCCCCTTTGAAGCCATAGAAGTACAATTTGGCCTGACCGAAGCCGAAGTGATCAAATTAATGAAACATGAAATGCGCCTCAAAAATTGGAAAAAATGGCGCGCACGCGTTCAAGGTCGCAAAACCAAACATGCCAAGTTGCGCCAAGGTGAGGTCGAACGCTTCCAATCTAAAGCACAACGACATATTACCAAAAATAATATTTCAAAAAAGAAATACTAAAGGCATACCTCCTTCGCATTCAATACCATGGCAAAAAAACCGCTCATTTCCTGCTGGATAGAAACAATTATAACTTAAATTGGGATGTTTTGTGATTTTCAAGCATTCCAATACTATGTTTCGATTTCGAATACAGTCTACAATCATCATTCTCATAACTTGCCTGAGTCAACTTTCCGCTCAGTACGAAAATATCCAGATTAAGGTCTATGATTTTGATGATGGTATTTCTCATCGGAATGTTTTCAAAATCCAACAGGACACTTCCGGTTACATCTGGCTAGCAACCATCAATGGCCTAAATCGCTTTGATGGCTATAACTTTATCCAATACAACAGCCGTACCGAAAACAACCATATCCCTTTTGATGTCATCTCCGACATGATCATCGATAGTGAAAATCGGCTTTGGCTCGCCAATCCAGACTATCTGAGCGTGCTTCATCCGCATACCAATGCAGTCGATACCTTCCGCATCAAAGCAGGAGAAATTGTGCGACGCGAATCACTTGTTCCTTATAATTTACTGATGGATGAAGTCGGTGATGTCTGGTATTCGGCCTATGACGAAAAGTCGGCACGTACAACTATTGCCAAATCTACGCAACAAGGGCTAGTCAACGAAGTGGTCAAAGCCAAAGGTACTTACCTCAAAAGACCGATCGCCGAATTCAATCACCATGTATATGTTGGTGCTTTTGAAAATGAAGTCTGGGAAATCAACACCGTAGGCGAACTCGTGGCTACCTACCCATTTCCACTTCCCAAAGCTACCCGCGACCAAACCAAATCACGCGTTGTACAACTCCAATTAGCTCGTGGCCGTCTTTGGGCGTTGTTGGCCGATGGCCGTCTCTTCTATCTCGAACCGGGAAAAAGCAATTTTTTACCACACCCGATCAACAAAAAACTACCTCCCAAAAGTATTTGCTCTGCCTTATTAGTCGAAGAAAATGGCAATATTTGGATCGGAGGTCAAAGCATTTTATGGTATTACGATGCTTCCGCAGAAGTCAAAATCGATTACAGCACCAAAATTCAGCAAAGCCTAAAGAATGTCGCCAGCTTTCGCCAAATATTTCGCGACCGCTCCGGTGTCATCTGGATTGCTTCGGATTTCGGAGCCATCAAGATTTCTCAATCAGATGATTTGTTTAGCCAATACCTGAGTGGCGGTAACGAAAATTGTAGCAATGTGCTCTGCTCTACCCGCGGAATTACAGAAGATGATCAGGGCAACATCTATATCTCTTACTACAACTCTATTCATATCTTCAATCCTGAAAAAAATAGTGTCCGCCCGCTTTTCCCTTTCCGGGATTACTTCAATTATCCTTTCGGATTGGCCTATTTTGACGGAAGTCTGTACACCGGAAATGGTCTTCGCATCCAACTTGAAAACCTCAGCGTAGATACCGTGCTTACAGAAGGCTATTCTGACCTCGGTGCGGTCATTGCTGACCAAGAAGACCACCTGTGGTTTGGCTACGAAGACAAACTCTACCTCTACGATCCATACAAAGATCAGTTGCAACACTTCCAAGACTCGCTTGGCCAATGGCAAATCGAAGATGGTAATATCAGTTATCTGCACGAAGGACAAGAAACGAATCTGGTATGGGTAGCAACTTCCAACAATGGCGTTTACGGCATCGACAAAGAGCAAGGCCGCGTACGTCATTATTCCCGTAAGGAAAATAGCCCGGCACAACTTTCCTCCAACCTAATCAATGCCATTTATGAAGACACGCTCGGCTATCTGTGGCTGGCAACCAGTGTTGGTCTGCACCGCATCAACCTGACCACCGACAGCCTTGATATCTACACTACAGAAAACGGCCTACCCAACAATTTTGTCAATGGATTACTCTCAGAAGGCGATACCTGCATCTGGGCGAGTACCGACGATGGTTTGTGCCGTTTTAGCATTGGCAAGGAAAATTGTTTGAACTTTTTTCAGCGGGATGGCCTTTCGGCAAATGAATTTAACCGCATGTCATTTTACAAGGCTACCGATGGCCGGATGTATTTTGGTGGTCTGAATGGAATTAATGCCTTTTATCCGGGCAAGCGTTTTTTGCAAAGAAAAGTGCAACAAAACGAAACCCCTATCATGTTTACTGGCCTTTCCAAATTTGATGGAGAGGAAAACCAATTGGTTTTGCAAAGTTTCGGCCTTTCGGCAAATGAATCCATCGAATTCAGCTACCTAGATAAGTTTTTTACCTTCAATTTTGCGCTGGCAGACTATCGCCAACCGCTTCAAAACCTCTACAGCTACAAACTCGAAGACTACGAAAAAGACTGGTCGCCGCCAGCGCCAGCCAACCTCGTTCGCTACAATAACATTCCAGCCGGAGACTACGTTTTTCGCGTCCGATCCAAGGTAGGCAAAGGGGATTGGAATGAAGAGGAGCTGGCTATTCGCGTAAGCGTACAACAAGCATATTACAAATCATGGTGGTTTATTGGTCTTATGTTAGCATTGTTTCTCGGAAGTATTTATGGCTTTTTTCGCTACCGAGTTTATCGACTCAAAAAACGGGAGCAGGTACTCGAAGGGCTGGTCAAAGACAGAACTCGCGAACTAGAAGAGGAAAAACACAAGTCAGAAGAGCTTCTCCTCAATATCCTACCTGCCGAGACCGCCGAGGAACTCAAAAAATTTGGCGCAGCCAAAGCCAAGAGACATGAATTTGTAACGGTTATGTTTTCTGATTTCAAAGGCTTCTCCAAAATTGCAGAAAGCATGGAGCCTGAAGAATTAGTTGCAGAAATTGATTTTTGCTTTCGCAAATTTGACAAGATCACAGATAAGCATGGTCTCGAAAAAATCAAAACGATTGGTGATGCATACATGTGTGTAGGTGGTATTTCCGACAAGGATAGTACCGATGAGGCTTGCAGTGTCATCAGAGCAGCACTCGAGATTCAGGATTTTATGAATGAAACTGCCCAAAAACGACAAATTGATAAAGAGCACTATTTTGAAGCTCGCATCGGCATACATACAGGGCCAGTCGTGGCGGGTATTGTAGGCATCAAAAAGTTTGCTTATGATATTTGGGGAGATACTGTCAATATCGCTTCTCGCATGGAAACCTACGGCGAAG
>JALEHC010000493.1 GCA_022763215.1 Saprospiraceae bacterium | reverse complement strand
GCACTGGATTTGGCGACAGCCGAAGACATCCTTGCCCAGCTTTATGCTGATACCAATAATGATCCATTTTCGGGCGGCCGTCAAATGAATGGCCACCATGCTACGGCCTACATCGATGCAGATGAACAATGGCTACCACAAAAAGACCTGTATAACCTCTCATCAGATATATCTACTACTGCTGGCCAAATGGCCAGAGGCCTTGGCTTGGCCTTTGCGTCCAAGCGTTACCGCCAAGACCCCCTTTTGCAGGATACCGATTTTTCGGAGCAAGGAAATGAGGTCTGCTTTTGCAATATTGGCGATGGCAGTACATCCGAAGGGCCTTTCTGGGAAGCAGTCAACGCGGCAGGTGTGTTGCAAGTGCCACTTGCAATTACAGTAGTCGATGATGGCTATGGTATTTCGGTACCTAAAAAATATCAAACCACAAAGGAAAGCATTTCGGCTGTGCTGGAAGGCTTTCGGGAAGACCAAAACTTTGAGGGCCTTTCCATCTACCACATCAAAGGCTGGGACTATGCCGCCCTCTGTGAGGCCTATATCAAAGGCATCGAAAAGGTGCGAAAAACCCACACGCCGGCTCTTTTCCATGTCGATGAGCTGACACAACCGCAAGGCCACTCGACCTCTGGCTCACACGAGCGATACAAGTCCAAAGATCGTCTTAAGTGGGAACAGCAATATGATTGCAATCGACAGTTTAGGCTCTGGATTATTGCTAATGATTTGGCGACAGCCGAAGAATTGACCGAAATAGAAAAAGAGGCAGCCGAAGAAATAAAATCAGCCAAGAACAAAGCTTGGAAATCTTTCAATACCCCTTTGCAAAAAGACTGGAAACGCGTACAAGAATTATTCGCACAGCTCGAGCGCGAATTTCCGCAAGAAAAGCGGATTAGCAATCTTCGCAAGGAATTAAAGTCACTGATCAATCCGGTACTTTCAGAGCTGACGATGCTGATCCGTCGTGCCTTATTTATTTTGCGAAAGCAAGAGACCGACACGATTCAGCAGTTGCGGACTTTCGTCCAAAATGCTTACGCAAAAGCGGATACTCGTTACCACAGCCATTTGTATGGCGAGGGCACTCAAGCGGCTACCAATATACCGCAAGTAGTACCTAAATACTCAGCAGAAAGCCCACTTAGAAATGGTTTTGAAATTATCAATACCTACTTTGATAAAATACTCAAGCAACGACAAAATGTCTATGCATTTGGAGAAGATGTAGGCAAGATCGGAGATGTTAATCAAGGATTTGCAGGTTTACAAGAAAAATATGGCGAACACCGCGTTTTTGATACTGGTATCCGCGAGTGGACGATTATCGGGCAGGCTATTGGTATGGCTATGCGCGGGCTACGCCCGATAGCCGAAATTCAATATCTCGACTACCTGATTTATGCCTTTCCTCCCCTCTCGGATGACCTTGCCACTTTGCGTTACCGCACAAATAATATTCAAGTAGCTCCGGCTATTATCCGTACCCGAGGCCATCGTCTGGAGGGAATTTGGCATTCTGGTTCGCCCATGAGTGTACTATTGGGCGGCCTTCGCGGGATGTATATCTGCACCCCGCGTAATTTTGTGCAAGCTGCCGGGATGTATAATACCTTACTGCAATCCAATGACCCGGCCTTGGTAGTAGAATGCCTCAATGGCTACCGTCTGAAAGAAAAACAGCCAGACAATTTGGGTGAATTTACAGTTCCGCTTGGCGTACCTGAAGTGTTACAAGAAGGTACAGATGTTACGCTGGTTACTTATGGCTCCTGTGTGCGTGTCGCACAAAAAGCCATCGACATGTTGGAAGCAGATGGAATTTCGGTGGAGTTAGTGGATGTACAAACCTTGATACCATTTGATTTGGAGCATCGCATTGTGGCATCGCTCAAAAAGACAAATCGCCTTGTAATATTGGATGAAGATGTACCGGGAGGTGCTTCTGCCTATATTTTACAACATATTTTGGAAGAACAGGATGGTTATTTCCAGCTTGATTCCAAGCCAGTTACCATTACCGCTACTTCGCACCGACCACCTTATGGGTCGGATGGTGATTACTTTAGCAAGCCGAATGCAGAAGATGTGTATGAACGTATTTTTGAATTGATTTTTGAGGCAGATCCAACTCGTTTTTAAGAAATCAGCTTAAATACAGCACATTTAGCATAAAATATTATAGTTTTAGCCAGCTACAAAGGATGGAAATGGAATTCATTTTTTGATCCTTAAAAAATTCATATTCATGAATACCCTGTCGCTTGGTGAAATTCTTTGGGATCTTATTGAAGATATTCCTCATATTGGTGGAGCTCCGTTCAACGTAAGTGCTCACCTCAACAAACTAGGTGCAGATGCCTACATTGCTTCTTCCGTTGGCCAAGATGAACTTGGAGATCGTGCTATGACGGACGTTCGTTCGCTCGGCATTCACATGAACTACCTGACGACCAATGATCTTCCAACAGGCACGGTTCCGGTCGTTTTAAAAAATGGCCAACCAACTTATACCATTACCGAAAATGTAGCCTGGGATCAGATTCTGCTTTCTGACGAGCAACTCAATAGCATACAACAAACTTCCTGGGATTGTATCATTTTTGGTACGCTTGCACAACGCTCTTCTCACAATCGGGCATTACTATCAACAATTCTTAAAGCTACTTCCGCCAGAGAAGTTTTTTATGATGTTAATCTTCGTCAAGATTATTACGACCGACAAATTATTGAGCAATCACTGAAATATGCCACTATTTTCAAGCTTAATGATGAAGAAGTAGCGGTGTTATCAGATTTGCTATATGGTGAAAACCTGAACTTTGAGGCTTTCGCCCAAAAAACAATAGAAACATACCAGATTAAAGCGGTATGCATCACTCGTGGAGCTGATGGCGTATTAATATTGACGACTCGCGATCAATCATATGACGTACCTGGAAAGCCTGTTAAAGTAGCGGATACAGTTGGAGCTGGCGATAGCTTTAGTGCGGCCTTTTTATATACGTATCTTAAAACAGGTGATTTTGAAATGGCAGGTAAAAAAGGCTGTCAACTAGGTGGTTTTGTTGCTTCTCAGAATGGAGCCATTCCTGAATATTCCGCCGAAATCACCCAACTATTAAAGGTCGATTAAGACGCCTTTCTTTCGGGTAAAAGGTCCCAACTGAGAATTACTGGCATTGATGTAATGGGTATCTCCTATTTGCTTTTGACCATAAGCTTCGTGTATATGGCCGAAAACATGCAGTTTGGGTTGCACCTTCTCCTGCACAATATCCAACAAATCTTTACAGCCAGCATGCATTTGCATGATGGTTTTGTCGAGTATGCCATACGGTGGGCCATGTGTAATTAGCACATCGGTATGAGCTGGAATTTGCTCCCAATAAGCTCGAATTTCAGAACCTCGCTCTCGATTAAACGCCCAATCCATAAACCAAGGCGTAATGGGTGAACCCCAAAAGTAAAGCCCGCCTAACTCGATACCACTATTTTCTAAATAGGTAATTGAGTCAGGTAACATTTGCCGAAAGGCAGCTGGAGATTCTTCCAGAAACCGATCATGATTACCTCCGATCAGTATTTTGTGTGGATAATCGAGTGCAGCATACCACTCCAAAAAATCCTGAACCTCCGCTTCATTGCCATAGCTACAAAAATCACCAGCATGTACGATCAAGTCGGCAGCTTCGAGTTCTAGTTGGTTGTGGCGCCGATGCGTATCGGAGATGAAAAGTATCTTCATGAATAAAAAATTCTTTAGATCGTTGAAGTTGATTGAAAACGAGATAAGTCTTCTTTCTGAATAGCCGCGGCCATCAAGTCAGGAAATTGGTCTGGCGTACAAGCAAAAGAAGGAATTTCTAATTGTCCATAATATCCGGCAATTTTATGGTTATACGCAGGCGCACCTTTGTCATTTAAGGCAAGTAAGCTAATAAAATTCACACCGCTGGCCTTGATGGTCGCGCTGCGTTTGAGCAGTTCTTCTTCCAAGCCCCCTTCAAATAAATCACTAATCAAGACCAAAACGGTATCCAATGGCGACTCGATTTGGTTTTGTGCATAAGCAAGTGCTCGGTTGATGTCAGTCCCACCACCTAATTGTGCAGCAAACAAAAGCTCGACCGGATCATCGAGGTGTTCTGTCAGATCGACAACCGAAGTATCAAAAACAATCAAGCTAGTTTTCAGGGAAGACACAGAAGCCATGATCGCCCCAAAAACACTGGCATACACCATAGAAGTAGCCATAGAACCACTTTGGTCAATCAAAATAATGACCTGCTTCATTTGCTGTCGCTTGCGGCCGTGGCCAATCAACAATTCCGGGATAATTGTTTGTAAAGATTCTTGGTAGTGTTTGAGATTCGTTCGGATAGTTTGATGCCAATCGATTTCATTAAACTTCGGCCTGCGGGTTCGTTCAGCACGGTGGAGACTACCCCGCAGCGCTTTTTCCATGGGTAAGCGTAATTGTTTTTCTAATTCTTGGACTACTTTTCGAACAAGTTCACGAGCCGTTTCTTTTGTTTTAGCAGGCAGTACTTTTTTTAGTGAAAGTAAGGTGCCGACCAATTCTGGGTCAGGTTCGAGGGTTTCGAGTAATTCTGGTTCAAGTAGCAGTTGATCCAAGTCTAGTTTTTCGAGTGCATCACGCTGCATTAGTT
>JALEHC010000492.1 GCA_022763215.1 Saprospiraceae bacterium | reverse complement strand
CTGTTTGAGAGCAATAATTTACCCATTCAGGAGAAGTGGGGGTAGAATTCTTGTCTGCTACCAGATAAATTCCTAATATCAATAGAAGAAAAATGGGCCGGAGGGTGGTTGTCCGTATAGAAATGCTTATATTTCGTAAGGCAACTAAATGTACAGACGAGCGACCAAATGACGGATCAAAATTATGGATAAGTGAAATTTGTTCATAATTCCGTCTAGCTACTTGTTGTTAATTCCAATCCTCAAGGCTGGACTGAATAGCACATTCAGAATAATGACGCGTTATAATGACTCTTCGGCAAACGACGCTCTGATGCTTGCTTAGTGTAATTCAAGATTTTACAACACTAATCAGGCTTATGAAAAAAGTAACTACACTATTACTTCTTGCAAACCTATTTGTATGTTTGTTAAGTGCCCAATCTATGCTCATTGATGTACCAGAAGGGCCTGCTCGCTTTCCAATCTCGCTTTCCGAAAGTCAGTCTGTTATACAACTCTGTGATCTGGAAGTTGGTAAAACTTATCAGGTTGTACTCAGCTCCCGACGATGGGACAATTGCGATTTCTGGCTCCGCCATGAACCCTGGATGCAGGAGTATGAATCGCAGGCAATAGTTTTTGAAGCTTCCAGAACTTGTCAGCAGGTGCTCGTATTGCATAGTTGTGAAGACGAACTCGATCTGACTGTTTCTGCTGGGCCTTTCGGCAAATTACAAACTTCGCCTCTCGACGCCCGCATGATGGGGATAGTTGCAGTCAATAACAATAATGTTTTTTCATTAATCAAGGATGTATTTATTGGTGGTGACTGTTTTGAAGTCCAAGGAGTGACGCCTATTGGTAATGGTGCCCAAACCGGAACCTTTTCTAGTGGTGGTTCTTCTATTAATATCGAAGATGGTGTAATTATCTCTACCGGTGATGTCACGAATACCAATGGGGCCAATAATTCTTCGAGTACCACTTCTGGTTTTACGGGGCCTCAAAATGAGATTGATTTGGATGATTTGGGGGGAGGTTCGTCCTTGTATGACGTAGCTGGTATTGAATTTGATTTTACGCCTACGGTCGAGCAAGTATCCTTTGAATATGTATTTGCATCTGAAGAGTATTGTGAGTTTGCGGGAAGTCAGTTCAATGATGTATTCGGGTTTTTCATTAGTGGGCCAGGTATCAACGGGCCATTTTCTAATGGAGCTGAAAATATTGCTATCATTCCGGGCAATGGCCAATACGTAGGAATTAACACCGTCAATCATACTACCAATACCGCTTTTTATTTCAATAATAACCCACCAGGCCAAAATGCAGGTTGTAGCCCCACACCACCACAAGCTCCTAATGATATTGAATTTGATGGCTTTACCAGTGTATTTACAGCTATTGCTAACGTAATACCTTGTGAAACCTACCATATCAAATTGGTCATTGCAGATCGAGGAGATTCTTCTTATGATTCTGCTGTATTCCTGAAAGCAAATAGTTTTAATGCAGGTGCAACAGCAGCGGTAAGTGTTGATGTCGATCAAGGTCCAACCTCTATCACTGCTTACGAAGGCTGTAGTGATGGTTACTTTATTTTTGAACGGGTTGGCGGTGATCTGGATGAACCTTTTCCGGTAACTTTTAATGTTTCATTTGCGAGCACGGCCGAAGCGGGATCTGATTATGCGCCATTTCCTACAACGGTTATTATTCCTCCCGGACAAACAACTTTTACGCTGCCCATTGATGTATTTGCAGACTTTGAATTTGAGGGAACAGAACAAATTATCATAGAATTGGAGGATGCCTGTAATTGTACCAGTAATGTGGCCATATTAGAAATAATAGAACCCCCGCTGCTCGATGTATTTATACCTGATATATTTGCCTGTCAAGGCGAAGAAATAACCATTACGCCCGACGTTAGTGGTGGTATACCCGGATATACCTATCAATGGAGTAATGGTTCTACCTCACCGTCCATTACGGTGACCCCCGAAGATCCGGTTTCAGGGTATACGTTGACGGTATTTGACGAATGTAACCAGCAGATGACTACTTTCGTTACGATTTATAGCAATTCCCCTTCTGCTACACTAAGTGGGGAGGATGTCATCTGTCAGGGAGATTTTGAAGCGTATTTGCAAGTCGAATTTGAAGGCTTTGGACCATTTAATATTACCTATGAAGTTGATGGTTTTATAGAGACGATCAATGGGGTTTTTGGAAGTCCTTTTCAGTTGCCCGCAAGTATTCCGGGTACATATACTCTGTTGTCGGTAGAGGCGGAAGGTTGTCCCGGAGATGTGAGCGGTACCGGCGAAATTACGATAGCAGAAGTATTACTGGATGCCGATACCACAGACATTAGTTGCTTCGGTCTCAATGACGGCGCCATTGATCTTTCTCCGACCGGAGGAACAGCTCCATATACTTACGATTGGAATCAGGGACTGGGTAATGTAGAAGATGTCGATAGCTTGGCTGCGGGGACCTACACCGTAGAAGTGGCCGATGCCAATGGTTGTTCGAGTACGGCTTCTTTTGAAATCATTGATGCTGCGCCCATTGATCTCGAATTTGATAGTATCCAAAATATTGATTGTACCAACCCAAATGATGGTGCTGTAAGTGCCAATCTGAGTGGAGGAGCAGGCGGATTTACCTATGCCTGGAGTGAAGGTAGTAGCTCAGAGACACTCGATAACCTTTCGGGCGGTACGTACTATCTAACAGCGACTGATGCATCGGGTTGCGAAGTCATTGATTCTGTCACCATAGTCGATAATATTGCGATTCCAACAGCCAGTGCGATGTCAACCGATACGCTTGATTGTGCCACTTCTGTGGTCGAAATCGATGCCAGCAATTCTGCTACCGGAGGTATGCTCAACTATACGTGGGATACGAACGACGGCTCCATTGTAAGCGGTGCACAAGGACTGAATCCGGAAGTCAATGCACCGGGTACTTACACGCTAATCGTATTTGATCCGAGCAATAATTGTGCAGATACCACTTCCGTGGAAATCATCCAAGATATAGAAACGCCGATAGCCGATGCTGGACTAGCTGATACCCTCAATTGTGATGCAACTTCCATTCTACTCAATGGGGAAGCATCGAGCAATGGCACTGAATTTAGCTACAGCTGGACCAGCACAGATGGTAATATAGTCGATGGCGCATCGGAGTTAGCCCCTGAAATAGATGCACCAGGAACCTATCAACTTATTGTTACCAACACCTTAAATAGTTGTACAGATACCGCACAGGTACTTATCGATCAAGATATTCTGGAGCCAACCGTAAATATTGGTACACCAGAAATCGT
>JALEHC010000491.1 GCA_022763215.1 Saprospiraceae bacterium | reverse complement strand
TTTGAAATGTCGCTACGCAAGGCATTGACTAGGTCTGGCCTTTCGGCAAATAGGGCAATGGTGCTGGGCACCGGAGGTGCAGCAAAAGCAAGCCGATATGTGTTGGAAAAGATGGGTATGCAAGTGCAGTTTATTTCGCGAAAGCGAAAAGACGAAACACTTACTTACGAAGATGTTAGTGCTGAATTAATCAAGCAATATGAGGTCATTGTAAATACGACACCGCTTGGGATGTCTCCAAATACCAGTACTTGTCCAAACATTCCTTACGAGGCATTGACGAACAATCATTTATTATTTGATTTGGTTTACAACCCAGAAAAGACGCTGTTTTTGCAAAAAGGGGAAGAAAAGGGCGCGCATATTCTGAACGGATTGGAAATGTTGCATTTACAAGCAGAAAAAGCATGGTCGATCTGGACAAATCTTGAATAATAAACAGCCTGTTTCCGAATAAAAACTTTAGATTTATCCCGGCAGAAGATGATCAAAAAATGGTATATTGATCAATAATAGTCCTTCCAATATAATAAAACCAAAATGTGATGGAAGAATTAGGAAAACCAGTTAATCCAAACAGAGAAAAAATAGAAAAAGTGGTGAAGGAAGTATATGGTGGAGATGCACCCAAAATAAATTTTGAGAATACCGAAATCGCATTCGCTCACAAAACGGATGAAGAAGTCAAAAAAATGGCCTGGTTGTTTGGCCTGATGGGCAAACCTTGGCTCGTGAATATCGGCTCAAAACTAGGTCTGGTAGCCATCAAACTTCGTCTGCCATTCGCAGAATGGGCACTTAAAAATACCATCTTCGAACAGTTTTGTGGTGGTACTACTTTGCTGGATTGTCAACCTACCATCGACAATCTCCGTAATCATGGTGCTGCTACTATCCTGGATTATGGAGCAGAAGGAAAAGAAACGGAAGATGATTTCAATCAAACCATGAATGAAACCATCCGCGCTATTGAATTTGCTTCCCGAAATGAAAGTGTACCTATCGTCAGTACCAAAATTAGTGGTATGGCTCGTAATGGCTTGCTGGAAGCCATCGGTAAACACGAAGACCAGGCCTTTGAACATGACGAAGAGTTTCAGAATGTACTCAAACGGGTAGATACCATTTGTCATATTGCAAGTCATCGCAATGTAGGTGTATTTTTCGATGCAGAAGAAAGTTGGGTACAAGATGGCATCGACCATTTGGTCAACCGAATGATGGCACGTTACAATAAAGAAAAAGTAATCGTTTATAACACCTTTCAGTTGTACCGAAAAGATAGACTTCAGTACTTGATGGATTCTTTCAATCTATCCCAAAAGAAGGGCTATATGCTAGGGGCAAAGCTTGTAAGAGGTGCTTATATGGAAAAAGAACGTGCCAGAGCAGCCCGAAAAGGATATCCTTCTCCAATACATGAATCCAAAGCAGCAGTTGATGACGCTTTCGATACTGCTGTTCGTTTTTGTGTTGATAATTACGAACATATTGCCTCTTGTAACGCTTCTCATAATCAGAACAGTAATCTTTTACAAGCGAGGCTCATTGCTGAAAAAGGAATTGATAAACAACACAAACACCTCAATTTCTGTCAGTTGTATGGTATGAGTGACAATCTGACTTTCAATTTGGCGGAAGCCGGCTACAATGTGGCGAAGTATGTACCTTATGGCCCCATCAAGGATGTCGTGCCTTATTTGATACGTCGTGCGCAGGAAAATACCTCTGTTACTGGTGAAGTTAGCCGCGAACATGACCTGATTATCAAAGAAATGAAAAGACGCCAGCTCCAATAAATTTCTAAAAAAATACAACTTGTCGGCATAAAAATAAGCAGTATTCAATAGTACTGCTTATTTTTGTTTTTGGAAAGCTATTATAATCTCAACTCAGACAAATCTACTTTAAGCAGCATTTTGCCGATTGTCTGCCTCCTGGTAATAGGATACTTAGTCCTCAATTCATAGTCAAGCTCCCCCTTGTTGGTTCTATAGCCAAGGCTTTTTCCTGTACATCAACACAATACATACACTACAAACACACTGATGCATAAATTTTGCACGATGAACAAGACACTAAAACAAATTTTATTTTTAGGATTCTTCCTGTTTTCTATTGTGAACCTCTCTGCTCAACAAACAGTAGATTGTAACGGGCAGCCTTTTAGCCTCGAAATCACTGGCGATACTTCTTTTTGTGAAGGCCAAAGTACCATGCTGAGTGCAGGAGACATCTACTCCACTTATGAATGGTCGAATGGCGAAACGACTCCTTCTATTACGATCGATACGCCGGGTGAATATAGCCTCACTGTCACCAATGATGATGATTGTATGGTTGCGGATACGGTAATAGTTGAGGTTTTGTCCTTACCTTCGGTACAAATCAATGGGGATACCAGTATTTGTACGGGAGATTTCACGACTCTAATTCCAACCTCAGGCTTTGCTGCATACCAATGGTCGACTTCTTTTTCAGGCCAGATTTTGATTGCAGATGAGCCAGGTATCTACACCGTGACGGTAACCGACCAAAATACTTGTCAAAATACCGATTCAATTGAAGTGATTGCGGGGGCAGTGCCCGATCTTCAAATTGTTGGCGATACCATACTTTGTAAAGGCGAGAGTACGGTTCTTAGCCTAAATGACACTTTTGATGAACAAGAATGGTCGAATGGTTCGGTGCTTCCGACTATTCCGGTAACGACTTCGGGAACCTACAGCGTCACGGTTTTGAATGATGGTGCTTGTGAAACGACAAGCTCTGTCGAAGTGATTGTCTCTGAGCCAGAAGTAAACATTAGTGGTGATACCAGTTTTTGTGGCTCCTCCTTTACGACGCTCATTGCGTCTTCTGATTTTTCTTCTTACGAATGGTCAAATGGCTTTCCCAGCCAAGTTTTAGTTGTGAATGCAGCCGGCACCTATGCCATTACAGTGACCGACGAATATGGTTGCACGGATACAGACAGCGTGCAGGTAGAAAATTTGCCCGAACCCATGCTGAGTGTTTCCGGGCCTGCTACATTCTGCGAAGGAGATACGATACAACTCAGTCTTTCGACAGATGTGGATGATTTTGAGTGGTCTAATAATGCAATTACGGATACCATCGACATTTTTTCAGGTGGCGACTATACGGCTACCGCTTTCGCGGAAAATGGCTGTTCAGTGTCTGAAACCATAAGTGTAGTGGAATTAGCAAGCCCAATGGCCGAAATAACCGGCGATACCCAACTCTGCATAGGCGAGGTCACTAACCTTTCGGTAAATACCATGCAGGGCGATTAC
>JALEHC010000490.1 GCA_022763215.1 Saprospiraceae bacterium | reverse complement strand
TTACTGCTTCCCTTTTTCAGGGGAAATGCTAATTTTGGAAAAATCACTCTTTTACTAAATATTGTCAGCCACTGACTAAAAACAGCATTCGTTCCATTGCAGCAAAATATAACAGATCAGGAATTACTAAATTTGTTGCGTACTGATGGAGATCGCGCCATGGAAGTGCTGTTTAAAAATTATTACAGCTATATCTGTAGTGTGGTGTACAAGATCTTACCCGACGCAAACCTGGTGGAAGACCTCACCCAGGAAGTTTTTTATGAGCTCTGGCGTAAACGTGAGATGATTCATATCTCAACTTCTCTGGGCGCTTATCTAAGGCGATCAGCTGTCAACAGAACGCTTAATTTCATCAGAGACCAAAAAATAAAATTTGACGAAGAAGAAAAAATTGACCTCGGCCATAGTACACCCGCAAAAGGCCAGACAATTGTAGAGGCCGAAGAACTACAGGCACTGATCAATGAGGCTGTCGATAGTTTGCCTGAGCGTTGTCGTATTGTTTTTGCGCTAAGTAGGTACGAAGAAATGACGTATAAGGAAATTGCCGCTGAGCTGGATATTTCGGTGAAAACCGTAGAAAATCAAATCTCAAAAGCACTCCGAATTTTACGCCAAAAACTCGACCCCTACATCGATTGATAAGAAAATGTCCTGCCAGATGTAAGCTGGCTGACATCTAAAAGAAAAAACTACAATTCCATAGGGGGGGGCACCAAAAAACGGTGTCCTTCACCTGGATACTGGAAAAATATGAATACAAAACGCCTTATAACATTATTAATCAAACAGGAAAAGCAACAGCTTCTTCCCAAAGAACAGGAAGAACTGAAGCAGATGACGAAAGTGCCTACTGTTCGTAAAGAAGCAGAAGCATTTCGCCTATCCAAAAGCTATCAGGCTGGCTTTGAGCCAAAGCTCGATCAGGCTTGGAGTAAGTTTAAGGGGCGTATACAGGAGGAACAAGCTCAAGCTGCTCCAGCAGCAAAACGAGTATCATTGTTCCCCAAACGAATCATTGGCATTGCTGCAACTATTGCATTACTCATCGCTGCTTTTGCTGGGTACACTTACCTCAACCAGCCTCAGCCAACTACCTTGGCTAGCCATACCGAACTAAACGAACAAAAAGAAATTTTACTGCCAGACGGCACTCGAGTCTTGATCAATCAAAATTCAGACCTTCAATATAATGATCCTTTTATCGTCGATGGGAAGCGTCAGGTTTTTCTGACAGGGGAAGCTTATTTCGACGTGCAAAGAGATGAAGAGCATCCTTTTGTTATTGAAAATCGACATACAGTAGTCGAAGTGCTTGGTACTGCTTTCAACCTGAGAGCCTACCCGGATGAAGATTTTACGGAAGTAGAAGTGGAAGAAGGGCGTGTCAAGTTTTCCGCTAAGGACGGAAGTATGGAGCAAGTCCTGACCGTCGCCCAAAAAGCACGTTGCTTCAAAAATGATGGCCATATTAATGTAGAGGATCATTCCAGTATGAATGCGCAATCATGGCGTACCGGAAAACTCTTATTCCAAAATTCACCTATCGAGGAAATCTTTGAGGATCTTTCTCGCCACTATCGCATGGAAATCGATACTGATGGGCTGGCAATCCCTACTTGTACGTTCAACTTATTGGTCGATACACAAAAAAGATCACTAAGTGAAATACTCACTTCTCTGCAAAAGTCACTTGATATTGATGTCGACAAGGTGAATAACTACCAGATTCGGGTTAGTGGTGGCAAATGTCAGGTGGAGTAATTTCGTCTCCTAAGCTACTTTAACACTTATTGTAAGCCCAAACTGATCCCAATCCTTTGTGGATCGCTTGAATAAGCAGTATATTGCTAAGAATTGCCCGTTTGTGACAGAGATCACAAACTTGTAATACCTGGATAATCATTAGTTCTTCTGCAATCCAATGATCAAGCGACTACTTTTAAGTATTTTCCTGTTGTTGGGAGGCCTAACCGGCCTTCAGGCGCAATCTGCGCTGGATGTAAGCTGCAACCTAACTGTTGCAGATGAGTGGCTAGATGACTGTCTACTCCAATTGATGCGCCAATGTGATGCCCCGCTTTCTTTCCAAACGGCTATTATCCCTCCTCGAAAAATAAACGTACAGTTCTCAGATGCCCCTTTGCGGGAAATACTAAACAAACTATTGGAAAATACAGACCTTTCTTTTCAGGATATTGAAGGTCAGGTAGTTTTATTTAAAAAGCCACCAAGTAATTATACAATTAGTGGGTTTATTACGGAAGGTACTTCCGGAGAGCCATTACAAGGCGCTACAATTTATGATTGGGAGCAAAATAAAGGTGCCGTAGCCAATGCTTATGGCTTTTATAGTTTGACCTTGCCTTCCGGCGAAACCACACTATCGGTTTCTTATGTAGGGCATCAAAATCAAACCTTTAAGCTCGACTTACAGTCTAATCAAGTGCTGAATATTGAAATGTTGAGTAATCTTGATTTGCCACAAGTCGTCGTGACTCCAAAATTGGAAAAACTGGAAAAGAGTGAGCAAGAAATCAGTGCTTTTGCCATTCAGCCGGATGCTATAGAGCAATTGCCCAGCTTGGGCGGTGAACCAGATTTGCTTCGCGTTACGCATTTATTGCCAGGCGTAGAAACAGGAGCAGATGGGGTAGGAGGAATCTTTGTGAGAGGTGGCAGTGCCGACCAAAATCTAGTGTTAATTGATGGGGTACCTGTGTACAATGTTTTTCATGCGGCAGGTATGTTTTCGGTTTTTAATACCAATGCAATTCGTTCTGCAAAATTATTGAAAGGAGGTTTTCCCGCCCGATACGGAGGTCGCTTATCTTCTGTTTTGGATATTCGAATGAAAGAAGGAAACATGAAGGCTTTTAAAGGCCAAGCTGATATTGGTTTGATGACTGGTCGGCTGACCCTCGAAGGGCCAATTGTAAAAGATAAAGCTTCCTTCTTTATTTCGGCTCGTCGTTCTTTCCTCGATTTTTATCTGCCAGCCCTCTCTGCTAAGTGGAAAGAAAAAAATAATAACGAAGATGGCGAAACCGATTACCTATTCTATGACTTTAATGCCAAGATAAATTACAGAATTTCTCAAAAAGATCAGATTTTTTTGAGCCTTTATACTGGCCGTGATTTGTTTATGGATCAGGCAGAAGCTTCTTTTGCTCTAAATGGTATAAACTCTCAAGGTGATCCAGTTGAATTCCGTACAACCCAACGATATGAAGATCAATTAGAATGGGGAAATACGGTATCGGCTTTTCGATGGAATCATGTAGTCAATAAGAAATTATTCAGCAATTTTACATTGACCTACAGCAAACTCGGGGTAGGTATCGATTATTTTACGCAAGATTTGCTTGATCGAATCGTAGCTGATGAAGCGACCAATATTACCAATCTTGCCAATATTGGTCGGTTTAATTCAAGCATCGAAGATGTAGGAGGTAAGGTCGATTTTGATTTTGTGCCTTCCAGCAAACATTATATTCGCCTTGGACTCGGTATTACCGGGCGTAGCTTTGTTCCGGGCGCACTGTATTTCAATGGTCTGAGCAGTGATACAACTGCTTTTACTGGGCAACTTTCAAATGAGCAGATTCGCTCGACCGAATATTATATCTACGCCGAAGATGAAGTCCAGTTTAGTGATCGCTTTTTGATGAATATTGGTTTGAGAGCTTCTAATTTGAGTCTTGACGACATTAATTATGGCTATTTGCAGCCTCGATTGTCACTTAATTGGTTGGTCTCCAAGCGACTCGTTTATCGTGCGGCTTTTAGCCGAATGGTTCAGTATTTACATTTGTTATCTCAGTCTGGTTTTGGTTTACCATCTGATCTTTGGGTTTCTTCGACCAAAGATGTTGCCCCTCAGACATCTTGGCAAGTAGTTACTGGCATTGATTATGAGCTAAAGGACTTTGGAGAATTGACCGCGGAAGTCTACTATAAAAATATGGATCAACTGATCAATTATACAGAAGGAGCCAATTTTTTGAATAACTGGGAAGAAAATATCACCGTTGGAGAAGGAACAACCTATGGATTTGAGTTGATGATCAAGAAAACGAGTGGAAAAACAACAGGGTGGTTGTCGTATAATTATGCTTTCGCCAATCGGACTTTTGAAAAAATTAATCTGGGACGGACTTATCCTTTTCGTTATGATCGAAGGCATAGTGCCAAGTTAGTGCTCAGTCATTGGCTTTCGCCAAAAGTTCAGTTGACGGCCAACTGGATTTTTAGCACGGGAAGTGCCTTTAGTGCTGCTTTAGAGAAGTTCTATATCGTTGATCCAGAAACGGGGCGAGTTGATGAATTGCTAGACTTTCAGGAGAAAAATAAATTTCGGTTAAGAAATTATCATCGGTTGGATATAGGAGCCAATTTTTTATTGAGTGATCAAGATAAGGCTGTGAGCCATACGCTGAAGCTTGGCATCTACAATCTCTACAATAGAAGAAACCCACTATACTACAAGCTACGGAGTTATGTAGAGTTGGAAAATAACAGTTTGCAAATAAATCGTAGGTATGTCGAAGTGCCTATGTTACCTTTTTTACCATCTGTGAATTACACAATTAAATTTTAATTGTATATTTGTATAAGAAATTATAGATTTTAAGCGACTTTGTCAGCCTCATTGCGACAAATTCTTTCTTTAAAGCGTTTCTATGTACAACCGGATTAGTATCGCAGCAGTTCTCTTCTTGAGTATCATCCTTATGAGCTCTACCTGCGAACGTCCTGTTGAAATTGAACTCGCACAACCTGAACCTCGCTTAGTCATCAATAGTGCTTTCACGGCCGGCGAATTTGTTAAGGTCAATATCACACAGACTCAATCCATTTTTGAAAGTTCTGAGGTAACTTTCATAGAGAATGCCAAAGTCGAAGTGTTTCATGAAGGCCAATTACTGGAAGAACTTACCTACATTCCTCAAACGAACAGGGCTCCACCAAGTTATGTTAGTCAAGAGTTTCGTCCTCTAGAAGGAGAGACTTATATTCTGAAGGCTTATGCTCCTGGATTCGAAGCCGTCACGGCAGAGAGTTATGTTCCGATGCAAGTAAGGATTACACAACTAGGTATTTCTAACGTTCAAGTAGTCGAAAATCCAGAATTAGAGAACGATATCATCTATAATTACAATGTAAATCTGGAATTTGAGGATCCTGCTGATGAAGTTAACTATTATCATCTCGATTTTTTTCAAGAGGTCTTTAACTTCTATTTGTTAGAAGGTGATACTATTATTGTCTCTAAGGAAAAGCGCAAGATTGATTTTAGTCCAGCTAACGATAACAACTTTTTTATTGCCTATTTTGACGGTGGTGTGTTGTTTGAAGATCAAATTTTCAATGGCAATCTGATTAGCTACTCTTTTAATCTCCAAACCCGGATCAACTCTTCCAATCAACTAATTGGCTTGATGTTCGCTCAGTTAAGAACGGTTTCAGAAGATTACTACAAATTTTATAATAGTGTTAGTCGTCAACAAGATAAAGCGAACGACCCGTTCTCACCTCCAGTTATAATTGACGGCAATATCACCAATGGTAATGGTGTATTTGCAGGCTATAGCCAAACCGTAGACTCTATTTTTGTGATCAATTAAGCTTTCCTTTTCACTTATTTTCCTGTTGTTTTTATCGCTTGTTTTAAGCCTGCCTTTGCTAGTATTAAACAAACTAAAGAGGGAATTTTTAAGAAAAAATAAAAAAAATACTGCCTTGCGTAGGGGGGGAGGGAATATTCCGTGTCTATTCGTATACAAACGCAAAACAAAAAATGGAGCACAGCTCCGGTTATATTGAAAAAGTGAGATTATGAATAACGAAGCAAAACTGTCTTTTCTGTCCCAGTTTCCTCTTTTTACTACGCTCTCCGCTGAAGAACGCCTGATGTTGGCAGACCTCATGGAATACAAAGTGAAGCCAAAGTATAGCTTCATCTACCTTCCGGAAGATCCTTCCGATGTAATTTTTTTCCTGGCTAAAGGAACCATTAAGATTGGTACACATAGCACAGATGGTAAAGAAGTGATTAAGTCACTCATTCATCCATTAGCTATGTTTGGAGAATTAGGGTTAATTGGCGAAGAATGTCGACAGGATTTTGCGCAAGCACTAAAGGAAGATGTGCATTTGTACTCACTGAAAGTAAGTGATTTTAAAAAATTTATGCGTTCCAACTTCGATCTTTGCAGCCATATCATGAATCTATTCGGTAGCAGATTGATGAAAGCAGAGAACAAACTGGAATCCCTGATATTCAAAGATGCACGTACCCGTATCATTGAGTTTATCAAAGATTCAGTTAATGCTAGAGGTCGTCGTGTAGGATATGAAATGTTGTTGAAGCACTCTCTGACACATCAGGATATCGCAAATATCACCTGTACTTCTCGACAAACCGTAACATTAGTATTAAACGAATTAAAGAAATCAGACTTAATTTACTTCAATAGAGGTAAAATTTTGGTAAGAGATATGGCTAAGCTCGCTTAGCATTTGTACTTGAATAAATTATAGGTTATACAAACGTTCTCATTTTATAATGTGCTCTCGCTGGTAAAAGGAAAAAGCTGGCTCCGAATTTTTCGGAGGCCAGCTTTTCTTTTATCTGGATGATGGAATAATTATTCCATCAAATAGCTTCTGTTTTTCTTAGAATAATATCCCTATACTGAAATTAGACTTGGTAGCAAAATTGCCAAATTGAGAATAAGAGTAACGATAATCAATACTATCTTCATCACCAATAGAATAGCCAAGTCCAAGGTTGAAGTCAATAAGGAAAATATCACCTATAACCCATTGCTTACCATAATTTAGAAATAAAGCTCCCAAAGCCTCATTTTCACGAACATTGCCACCAATAAAGTTATCATCATCATATTCAATACCACCAAATAGCACTTCTGGCATAAAATAACTACCGTGCAATACATGGGCAAGACGCATGCCTCTGTTTCGGTATTTACCAGATAAGTAGAAACGATAACCTATGGATGCAAAAACACCCGAAGCATTAGTTTCATTATTAATGCCAAGGCCAATAATACCAAGGTTGGCAGTAAAACTTTGTCGATTACTTATACTTTGCTCAAAACCAAAGCGAGTACGGCCAATTAGAGGACTAAAAAATCCAAACTTAATGGCTCTTTTCTTTTGATCCGTGTAGTATTCAGGATTGTCGATTGCTTCCTGAATATATACTTCCTTTCCGTCTTCAAAAACGACCTTGATGAGCAATGCATTATCAATCATGTAGGTCGGGCCATCCTGATTGTCATAAGCCTTGTATCGTACCCCGTCAAGAGCTAATTCCAAAACTTTAGCTTCGATTTTTTCACCCGATTTTTTGTGAAGATAATCTTGTGCACTGGCAAAAAATGGTACACAAAAAAGGAGAAGTAATGATAAATACTTGATTTTCATAGCAAGAAAATTTTGTTTGTAGATTGTTTCATTGTAAAAAT
>JALEHC010000489.1 GCA_022763215.1 Saprospiraceae bacterium | reverse complement strand
GGTTCTGCAAGCAGCACCAATGACTTGACGATGATCGAGCGATTAGAGCAAGAACTGGTACGAGCATTTCCGAAAGGAGGCCAAAAAGTAGCAGATCGCTACAAAAAGGACTATTTTCGCAAGGCCAAAGATGGGGAGGCTTTCGCCAAATCGGCCATAGCCTACTACGATCAATATTTGCAGGGAGCTAGTCCGACTGACCTCAATAATGACGCTTGGTATTTTTATGAATTGGTAGACGATCCAAAGCAGCTAAAAAAAGCCATCAAGTGGACAGAACAATCCATCGAGATGGATCCGAAATACTACAACTATGATACGCTTGCCTTTTTATTAGCCAAAATAGGTAAGAAACGAAAAGCCATAAAAACCGCGGAAAAAGCGATTGAACTGGCGAAGGCAGAAAATGAAGACTACCGCGCTACAGAAGCCTTGCTTCAAGAACTGAATCAATGATAAAAAGACTTCTTTTATAAAAGCGAACGGCCACCATCTATTGATTGTGGCCGTTTTTTATTTCCTTTGCTTTACTCTATTTACTAAGATGGTGTGTGTGGAACACGCCACCGTTAAAAACCAAATAACACCATGAATCAAAAGCAACTCATCGAATGCGTTCCCAATTTTAGTGAAGGCCGGGACATGAGTGTCATCAAGCAAATTACCGATGTCATCGAACAAGTAGAAGGTGTCAAACTTCTCGATGTTGATCCTGGAAAAGCGACCAACCGTACCGTTGTTACCTTTGTTGGCGAACCAGAAGCCGTTATTGAAGCCGCTTTTCAGGCCATGAAAAAAGCGATCGAAGTCATTGATATGAGCAAGCACCAAGGGGAACACCCACGCATGGGAGCTACGGATGTATGTCCGTTGATTCCGATTGCAAATATCACGATGGAGGAAGTCGCAGAATATGCTCACCGACTGGCCAAAAGAGCTGGAGAAGAACTACAGTTTCCGATATTTATGTATGAGTCCGCAGCTACCAAACCAGAACGAAAAAACCTGGCCACCATCAGAGCTGGCGAATATGAAGGCTTTCCTGACAAAATCAAGCAAGCCGAATGGAAGCCAGATTATGGCCCGGCTACTTTCCATGCTCGAGCTGGAGTCACTGCAGTGGGTGCCCGCGACTTTTTGATTGCATACAATGTCAATTTGAATACGACCTCTACCCGTAGAGCGAACTCCGTGGCTTTTGATATCCGCGAAAAAGGCCGTATCAAACGAGAAGGCAACCCGATTACAGGAACGGTTGTCAAAGACGAGCAGGGCAATCCGGTACGCACACCAGGTACTTGTAAAGCGGTTAAGGCTATTGGCTGGTATATTGAAGAATATGGTGTGGCACAAATATCTATGAACATCACAGATATTAGCGCAACCCCCTTGCATAAAGCATTTGACGAATGTGAAAAAAGTGCGATCCGTCGTGGTATGCGTGTAACGGGATCAGAATTGGTAGGACTTGTGCCTTTGAAAGTCATGTTGGAAGCCGGGCGTTTCTTTTTGCGAAAGCAAAACCGCTCACTAGGTGTATCAGAGGCTGAACTGATCAAAATTGCGGTAAAGTCGATGGGGCTTGATGAATTGGGGCCTTTTGATCCGGATAAAAAAATAATTGAATACCAATTAGCTGCTGATGAAAGTAATCCGCTAATTGAAATGAATTTGCAACAATTTGCCAGTGAAACGGCTTCCGAAAGTCCGGCACCAGGTGGTGGTTCTATTGCAGCTTATGTAGGTGCCTTGGGTGCATCGCTGGCGACAATGGTAGCAAATTTGTCATCACACAAACGCGGTTGGGATGATCGTTGGGAAGAATTTTCCAATTGGGCAGAAAAAGGACAGCAAATGAAATCGAATCTCTTGCGTCTGGTAGATGAAGATACACGCGCATTTAATGCAATCATTGATGCGGTTCGTTTGCCGAAAGGCACAGCAGAGGAGAAAAAAGCTCGAAAAGAGGCGATGCAAGCAGCTACTAAAAATGCCATTGAAGTTCCCTTTCGGGTAATGCAGGAAGCCTTTGAGTGCTTCGAATTGTGCAAAGTTATGGCTGCCATTGGTAATCCAAACTCCGTATCGGATGCCGGGGTAGGTGCCTTGTGTGCACGAGCTGCCGTGCGTGGAGCCTACCTCAATGTGCAAATTAATGTTGGCGACCTGGAAGATAAAAACTATGTCAACGAAATGCTGGCCAAAGGCCGTGCATTGGTAGAAGCGTCTGAAGCTCAGGAAAAAGAGATCATGGAATTAGTCGAAAGCAAGTTATAAAAAACGGAAGCCTGTCAGCAATGGCAGGCTTTTTTCTAAAAATAATTGAGCACCTTGCTCAAAAACTCGTCCCGTTTTCGTCGAGAAATAGGAACTTCTGATTGGTCTTCCATGACGACAAACCCTTCTTTGAGATATTTGCTAATCAATTTCGTATTGATCAGATGCGATTTGTGGGTAGAGAAAAATTCATAGCTCTCCAACATTTTTTTGAATACACCAATATTGTACGAACTAACAATACAGCTACCATCAAGTAAATGAATTTTGGTGTATTTCTGCCAGCCTTCACAACGGATAATATCGCTTACCTTGACAAAATCGTAGGTACTCCCTCCGGGAATGGCAATCTTTGCTTCCTGATTACCGATATGATTAAGGTTGTGTTGTAAAACGTGGTAGCGCTCAATTTTTTCCCGTTCTTCTATACGTTCTTCTGCCTTTCGGACTGCAGCAACCAATTCTTCCGTGCTTACCGGTTTGAGTAAATAGTCCACGGCACTTACTTTGATGGCATTGAGTACATATTCGTCAAACCCAGTGACAAAGATGATTTCAAAGTCGATGGTTTCAAATTGATCAAGAAACTCAAACCCACTTCCTCCGGGCATAGATATATCCAAAAACACGAGATTAGGCTCAAATTGCCGGGCCAATTCGAATCCGTCAGTTATATTGCCAGCCAATTTTGTTGCGCCAACAGAAGGGCAATATTTTTCCAATTTCATCTGAAGTACCTTCTGTAATTTGGGTTCATCATCTATGATTAGGGCCTTTAATTTCTTCATCTTCTAGATTATTGATTCGGATAATAACTCTGGTACCTGGAAAGTCATTCTCCCCAGGGAAAGCATCTTCAGTTTTGATAAAGATGTCTGCGATTTTGGATGTTCTGAGCGTGTCTATCTTTTCTTTTACGATTTTCATACCCTGGGAGCGGTGATTTTTTCGCTTTTTTTGCTTCGCCTTTTCTCTACCAATGCCATTATCTTCAATCGTACAAACCAGACTAGATGCCTGTTCTTCAAATAATATTCGCACCACTCCTTTGCCATCCCTGCGTTCGCTCAAGCCATGATTTATAGCATTTTCAACAAATGGCTGCAAAAGCATAGAGGGGATGAAGTAATTGGCTGTCGCCAAATCTTTTGACACCTCCATTTCGACATCAAACAACTCTTCGAAGCGCATTTTTTCTAATTGGGTATATTTTCCTAAGAGGGAAATTTCCTGCTCCAGTGGGATCATTTTTTCTCTTGCACTATCCAGGTATTCTCGCATCAGGCGAGCAAACATAGTAAGATAATCATCGGCTGCATCGACTTCTTGAGTCTGAATAAAGTATTGAATAGCCCCCAAAGCATTAAAAATAAAGTGAGGATTCATCTGGGCTTTCAGTGCATCCAGCTCAAGATTGGCGATCCGCTTTTCGAGTTTTCGCTTGTCGCGAAGTCGTTTATTTTCTTTCTGAAAGCGGCGAACGACTACACCTACAATGCTACCTACAAATAGAAGGACACAAAACACACTAAACCACAACTTTTGCCAGAAAGCTTTACCTATAACAATGGGTATTCGTGGGTACATTACTTCATTGCCGTAGGCATCGGTTGCTTTGAGGTGGAAGGTGTATTTGCCGGAAGGCAAAGCCAGGAAACTACGACTTCGATTTTTACTGAGTTGCCATTCTTGTTCCAATGGTTCAAGCATAGTCGCATAGGTAATATTGCCATGACTACTGTAGGCTCTGAGACTGTAGTCAATGGTGATATCATTTTGAAAGTATTGCAGGTGGCCAAGTTGATCCAGAGGAATTGTTTCTTCTTGTACGGTTACGGTATGAATACGCAGCAAATCAGGAGACAACTCGTCACGCGCAACAAATAAGCGATCCAGTTGATGGAGGCCTTTAGCGGAAGCGATATAGATCATGGAATCGCCTTGAGCAAAAACGTCTTCTATTTCATTGGTCGGCAAGCCATCTCGAATAGTATATTGAATAAAGTCCTTTGGTGTATTAAAAGGAATAACAATCACGCCTTTATTACTAGCTACCATAACGCCTTGATTGCCATCTAGTCGAATATTTCGAATATACTTGAAAGGGCCGATTGTGTCCAATTGCTGTTTGGCAAAGTCATAACAAAAAAGACCTTTCCCCTCTGTACCAATCCATAGCTTGTCGGGTGTACCCAAAAGTGCAGAAACATTTGTCAAGTTAACATCATCAGGAAGCAGGGGTTTCGCATTGTGTCCATCTAACTGATACACCCCATCAATTCCGCCCAAATAAACAAGTTTTCGCTCGGGGTGGTAAGCCAATTCTTTCCCGGTTTGGTAAAAACCGTCAAAATAAAGCTGATTGCTGTGTAGCTCCAAGGTATATTTGAAAATATAGGATGAACTAACTATTGAATAAACGGTTTGCTCTTCCGGATGATAGGTCAATCCTGATTCATTATGATATACATTGAAGTTTCTGACTGAAAAAAAATCCTCGACGCGCGTTGATACATTGACGGAACTAGCTTCAAAAAAATCATTTAGTGTTTCAAAGTGAAATTGTCCATTTTTTTCCTGCATGAGGTAAGCTTGAGTAGATGTGCTTATCCATACCCCTTTTGGCGTGTTTATTGCCGATCGAAATCGTCTTTCTTTATTTGGCTTCAATAATTCCAGCATTGTATCTTGCTGAATGTCATAAACCCCTGAATTAGCGGTAATGCCTATTATTGTCCCTTTTGAAGTTGACAAAATGCGTTCAAAATGTTGTTGTTTTTCTTGGACTAGTGAACGGTTCGTCACTCGTTTATGTGCCTGTGGAATGAGAAACAATCCGCCATTTCGGCTACCGATCCAGATATTACCGCTGCGGTCGCTAAAGAAGCGCAGTAAAAAATATTTATTGGATAAACTCTTGATCTGTACTTTTTCTTGTAATTGACCATTAAAGTCAAACCTTAACCCACCATCATCTGTGGAGACCCAAAAGTGTTGATCAAACACAGAAACCCCTGTATGTGATTTTGGGAACAAACCAAATTCAGAGAGATTCTTCTCAGAAACACTGTCTTTGTCTAAGTCAATAAAGAAAAAACCTTTCTTGTAAGAACTGACTATCAGTTTATTTTCACCAGTTAAATGATAAGAATTTAGTCCCCTACTAATGCTTAGAGCACTTCCATTCTGAGGTGAAAGTGGTAAGATTTGCCAGTTTTTACCGCTTTTTTTATAAATCAATTCCGCAGGGGAGTAGCTAATAAACATATTGCCATTATTCAGCGGAATATAGCTCATATTTTGAAGCGAAACTTCTATAGTCCGATTTGACGATTTTACATAGGCATGGTAAGGCCTTGGAGACTTTTGGAAAACGCTATCTACTGTTATAAAACGATCCGGGTATTTTTTAAACAAAAAAGAGTCTATCTCTAAATTGAGATTATAATTGATAAAAGAATCCCGGTATCCAATGTATTGCCTATGGCAGCTGTAAAGCGCCATACCATCCCAAATGCCTACATACGTGCATTGTTTGTCATGGGTAATATGCACACTATCCTTATACAGATAAGCTGGTCTATTATGATAAGGTTGTAACCATATCTTTCCATCTGGCGCTTTATCAGCGAATGTGATATCGTTGCCGGGAAGGCCATCCTCAATACTGTAATGTTTAAAGGTATAGCCATCAAACTTAGCCATACCATTTTCGGTATATGCCCATATATAACCGTCTTCGTCCTCTACTACACCATATACATAATTGGTTGGCAAGCCATCCTCTGTAGTATACTGAATATAGGATGCATCTTGCGAAAGCAAGATGGAAAGCTGCGTCACAGCAAGGAAGGTTGTGATTATATTCTTAGAAAGGCATTTCATCTTTACAATGATAGCAGATTATTTCCAGCCTTGCTCGATTATAAGACCAACGGTCGTGTTGAAGGAAGCAACGGCAGAAATCCTAACCGATACTCTGACCAAATTGCACTTTAATCAAAAAAAATAGCTTCAATGAACGTTTTTTGGCCATATTATCTCATAAATCAACCAAATCGCATAATGAGAAACCTATTTTTATTACTCCCTACTCTCCTTTTATTGCAGTCGTGTTCACTAGCTGTTCGCAGCAAACTGGCGGAAGAAAAATTCCCCCCGATTGAAGCGGAACAAGAAATACTCGTCTTTAGAAATTCTGAAAATATCCCATCTTCTTCTGCCTTGGTAGGCGAACTTTCGATCGGTGATAAAGGCTTTTCCACTGACTGCGACTATGAAACTGTTTTGGCGGAAGCCAAAAAAACGGCCCGAAAATCAGGCTCCAACCTCCTTTTGATAAAAGAAATCATCGAACCAGACGTGCTCAGTACCTGCTACCGTATTAAAGCAGGCATGTACCGCAATCTGGACAAAACGTTCTTGGCAGAACTCGAACAACGCAAAGCCGAGAGAAACAAATCAAGGCTACCGGCAGATGCAGATTATGCCATGGTTTATTTCTTTCGCAATAAAGAATTTTCCGGCTCTTTGGTAAGTTATAAAATACGGCTGGAAGACGATACAGTAATTGGAAAGATCAAGAATGGGAAAAAATTGACCTATAAAGTCACTGATTTTGGAGCAATAACTTTTTCTGCCAAAACAGAAGCGGAAGAAACCATTACCCTCAATATTGAAAAAGGACAAGAATATTTTATTGAATGTGGCGTCAAATTAGGCGCATTCGTAGGTCGTCCTACTTTTAGCCAAGTAGAAAACAATTTTGGCATTCGCAGATGCGAAGAACTTGAGCAATAAACACAAAAAAATGGGCCTTCCATTTTCGGAGGGCCCGCCATTTTTTATTTTTCTTTCTTGTCATCGCGATCATTGCCTCGGGTATTCCGTAAGCCTCTGATGGTTGTACCACCTTCACCGAAGAAGTAAGAACGAGAGGAAGTAAGTTCTCGCAATTTTTCCTGTTGCTCTTTGTTGAGCTGGTTTTTGATTTTGATCATCAAGCCCAATTGCGTTCGCTTAATATTGCGTTCCAAGTCTATCATACGCTCCAGCGTTTGCATGGCCTTTGTCTCATCAATTTTGGTACTGCTGACCAGTTCTGACATTTCTTCTGTACTTGCCTGTAAGTCCCATTGCCATTTGGCAAACTCCATCTGAGCTTCCTGATGTGCCTTGATGATATTGTCTTTTTGAGTTTTACTTAGATTGAGTGCTTTCTGATGTTTCATGACATCTTCCAGTTTAAAAAGCTTACTCTCAATCGGATTTTTTCTCATTAGAGGAGAATCTGAGACATAGGCAATTTGTTGGGCGTGTACGCCCCAAGCCATACAAAATAGCAAAGCAATTAGTGTGAATTTTTTCATTGTTTTTTAATTGACTGGATTACTCCAGGGTTAATAAAAAATCAGTGGGTGATTCCCAATTAGTCAGGGAGGTATTATCATTCGGATTTGAAAAGTCACTAGGCCCTTGCCAGTCGGATAAACTACTGCCTTTCGGCAAATTAAAAGCATCTGATGGATATGCTTCGTATTGCTCAGCCATAGTAGTTGATTCTTCATTTCCCTGCCAGAGGGAAAAACTCAGACCAAAGACCAGCAGTACAGCCGCGGCCACAGCCGACCATAATGGCCAGGAGCGAAGCGGTAAACGCCGAACTTTAGTAGGCACCATTTCATCAAAAGCCGGAAGCGAAGTCTGATCACTTGCTTTTTGCTTTTGAAATAACTGTTTCAATTCCTTGTCTGTCATGACCTATATTTTTGAAGGGCATCAAGGCCCTATTTTTACAATTCTGATCGCTGGTTTTCCAGCAACATTTTCAGCTTTTGTTTTCCTCTTTGATAATGCGTTCGAGCTGAGCCCAAACTAATATTCATTATCGCGGCAGCTTCTTCTATGGTAGCATCTTGATAGAAAACCAAATGAAGTACCTTTTGCTGCTGCGGGCTCAGTTGCTGCAAGGCTTGCTGTAATTGTTGTGCTTCTTCCTTTGCGATCAATTCAGCTTGTGCCGAAGGCACCATATCTTCCTGCACCTGCACGCTTGCATACTTTTTTTGCTTTTGCAAATCCCGTACCGTATTTCGAATGACCACAAAAAGCCAATTTTTAAAAGGCCCTTTATGATTGAAACGAGCCTTACCTTCCAATACTTTCAAATATACTTGCTGAAGCGCCTCCTCGGCCATTTCCCGGTTTCGTCCACAACACTGAAGAGCCCAGCCAAAGCTGTCTGCATGATATTTTCGGAGCTCTTCTTTCATAAGTCAGGTGATTTTGGTCGGTTGTTTACTCTATAGTCTGAAAAAGTGCTAATTTATATGACAAGCTCTTTGATTTTTTCCAAAAAAATAGGGAAGCACCCTTTTAGCACTTCCCTATTCAAGAAAATTTCTAGCTCTTATTTTTTAAACATTTCCTTGATCACTTGTCCTTCTTCTTCTTTGGGATCATAATTGAGGCCGAGAAAAGCAGCGGCTGTTTTTGCTACTTGGTTTTGTAGGTATTGTCCTTCATTTTTCATTTCCCCCATTGCTGGGGTATCTGGTCCAATTACGGCCATCCAGATGGCATTTGAGCCTTCGAATGTTTTGCCGTGGCTTTTCCATTCTGACTTTGGAGAGCTGCCACGACCATGATCCGTTGTAATCAGGAAAGTCGTTTTTCCGGCATAAAACGGATCAGCTTGTACCGTTTCCCACATTTCTTTGATCCACTGGTCAGTCTGATAAGCAGATTTCAGATAGTGATCATAATCTCCGTCATGGGCAAAGTCATCTGTTTCGCCATAAGAGATGTATACCACTTTCGGATGCTTCTTTTTGATGTATTCCAAGGCATAGTTATGGGTAAAAGCATCAAGACGTACCGTTGACCAAGGGCTAGGCACACTTGGCTGAAGCTTGTTCAAAAACTGCTCTTTTTCTGTTAGTTCATTGCCTTCTGCCAATCGAAAACCAGCGTTGACTGGAATCCCGCTGCGCTTATCATTGATGATATACGGAAATACATCCCACGAACCAAAGGCTGCCACTCGGCCATTGTACTCCGGCATATTGTGCAACCATTCCAACACCGTCACATTCGGGTTGTACACTTTGCTATTAGAATTGATACGGGTATCACTAAATCCAGTCAAAATTTCATTGTATCCAGGATAAGAAAACCAGAAAAAATTGGTCACATTTGCTTTGTTACCTTCCCACCGATTGCCGTATAATTGCCCCATTTTGCCAATGGTATTCCAAAACCACGGCATCAATTTTTCACGTCTTTCCTTTTTGGTTGCTGCTGCAAAAAGCTGCTGCAATTCAGTGGTGTCTTTGACGTAAGTCTGGTCATTCATCAGTGAATCGACGGCTCCGCCATACAATTCTTCCCAACGCAAACCGTCGAGTGTAATGATGAAAACATTTTCCGTTTTTAAGTTTTTTGATTGCGAAAAGGCAATCGTTGTCAGACTGAGAAGCAGTCCGCTCAGCAAAAAGTTTTTCATTTTGTTCAGATTGGTAGTCTAATAAAGTGGTTTATTCTTCGCGAAGAAAAGTGCTCAATTCTTCAAGTTTATCGGTATTGATCAGGTCTATTCCGGCGGCTTTCAGTGTTTTCCAGGCCAAGGGTCGGTCGGGCGAAGCCCACAACCTTAGCTTTTTGCCTTCTGCATGTACGCGTTCCGCCAAGCGTTGCAAATAAGCCCACTCTTTTTCACTGATTGGCCCTTTTGCTTTCCAGCTCAAATGATTTTTGTAGCTATCGCTAATGACAGGCATGAAGTCAGCAGTATATCCTTTTCCAAGATCAGACGGCCTGCCATCAATTCCAACCAAGCGGTTTGGGTCGGCTTTCGCCAAATCGACCGGGCGATCTCCCGAAAGGAAGATCGTCACAGCCCCCCTTTTCTTTTCTCCACTTTCGTAAAAGGTCAGGATATCACGGTAGGCTTCAAGCTGTTGGTGTAGAAGCCGATACACGGCTTCACCATCTGCTTTGATATCAATCATTAGCAAAAATTCACCTTCATAAGCAGGATAAACACTTCCTTCATTTGCGCGCACCCGCTGGGCTAATGGCTCCAGATAAAGCGCTTGCAGTGTTTTTTTCTTGTTTTTGAAAAGAGGTCGCGCATGCGCGACGTACAATTCACCATCTATCAAGTGGACATCGGCCTCCACGCTCGTAAAGCCCTGTGCAAGTGCATCGAGCAATGGGCGGTCGTGCTCATAGTCGTTGTGCGCATGTGCCTGCGGTAAGGGCACCACTTGTCCATTTGCCGAAAGGCAAATAATCAGGCAAAGGCTAGTCAACAATAAACGCATATTAAAACTCAATTTTAGCCAAAACCGGCAAATGATCAGAAGGCAAACGACCTCCCCATGAATCAGATAAAGCAGCGTGTTTAAGGACTTTTACCTCATTCTTCACAAAAATATAATCAATGCGTTGCCCCGGCACACCAGCTATTTTGAAGCTATTCGTCCAGGTTCCGTCAGGCCCATGATGAGGCATCTCACTTTCGTGAAACGCATCCAGCAATTGCCCTTGTCCTGCTGCAGTCAATACTTCATAAGGTTTATCTTCAGGTCGGCAGTTAAAATCGCCAGTCAATACAACCGCCGCATTACCTGCAATTTCGGTAATCTTCGTACGGATTAAAGCAGCACTGTTTTTGCGTGCTTTTTTGCCCTTGTGATCAAAGTGGGTATTGAAATGGAAAAGCATTTTTCCGGTTCGTTGATCTTTAAATTTTGCCCAGGTTACGATGCGAGGTAGTGCCGCATCCCAGCCAGCCACACCAACTTTTTCTGGATGTTCAGAAAGCCAAAAAGTACCTCCGTCTACCAATACAAACCGATCTCTGCGATAAAGAATAGCTGAAAATTCGTTATCGGGATTTGGATTTTCGGTACCATCGGTTCGGCTTACGCCAAATACAGCAAAATCGGGCAATAGTTTCTGAAGTTCATCCAATTGCATTTTGAATGCTTCTTGCAAACCTACCAGATCAGCTTCGTGAAAACGAATCGTACTGGCAACCATTTCTTTTCGTTGTGGCCAAAAATTGGCCCCATCATCCGGATTGGGATAGCGAATATTAAAGCTCATCACCTGTACCTGTGAGGTTTGCGCGGAAGCGCTCACCAAAGCAAGCATAGCCAAAAGGGTAAGTCTGAAAACCATGGATTACTGTTTTGTACTGAGCATAAAATTACCGGCCATCACTTCCTGAGCCAGACCGAAAGACAGCGTCATTCCTGCACCACCCAAGCCATTGACAATGGTAACATTTTCTTCAGGTTGAGCTATAAATTCGGTCTTTCCAGCTAATTTAGGATACACGCCATGCCATGTTTCTGCAATTTCTGGGTCTGGCATTTGCGCAAAGCGCTTCAAATATTTTAAGATCAGTTCGTTAATTTCTTTTTTATCAAAAGGCGACGGATCAGCGCCATATTCGTGGCTGTCACCGATGGTTAGTTCTCCTTTTGCCGTTTGCGAAAGCATAACATGAATACCCCATTTGTTGTAGGCGGGCAATTCACGTGCGAATCGATCTTTGAGCAATTGCAGACTATCGCAGACAGCGAATGAGGCATAGTGTTGAAGCGTCAAACCTGCAGCCAGATTAGGCCCTAATTGAAAATTATCGGGTTGTGGTTTGGTACGCATCATTTGCAATTTACACTTTATAATTCCCGAATCGGCCATGATTTCCGGATAAAGCGTTTCCAGATCAGCACCAGAACAGACAAAGATGCGCTCGGCGCGGTATTTTTGCTCTCCGCTAAATAAGTAGGGATAGCTAATATCGTGAATCGCTGTTTGGTAGACGATGGTCACATTAAGTTCTTCCTGGAAGTATCGGTGTAGTGCCATGGTTGCTTCTCGTGGATCAATATTCACTTCAGTGGCACTATACATGGCTCCTTCAAGCTTAATTGGACGTACCGCTTTGCTTTTGTAAACCGTTTCTTCGGGTGTTAGCATTTGGCATTGGTAGCCAACATGGCGAGTTTTGGCAACAAACTCTTCCATGACATGCAACTCATCTTCATGATAAGCCAGATGTAATGAGCCCCACTCTTTAGCCCAGAAACCTGCTTTTTGGGAAAGCTCTAGCCAGGTCTCCCGAGCGCGCATCGCCCGATCGAAAGTAGCCTCCGGCTGGCCGATCGGCCAAACCATTCCGAAATTACGAATCGTTGCTCCTAACGCTTTTGGATTACGCTCAAAAAGAATGACACTCAAGCCAGCTTTAACCGCCTCATAGGCATGTGCCAATCCAACAATACCACCACCAACAATTGCAACGTCATAATTTGTTTCCCTAACAACCATAAGCAAAGTTTACTGAAAAGGATAGGTTTACAAATAATAAACCCGTATATTCCTCTCCATGAGTTTCAAAAAACGATAGCAAAGTTATATGTTTGGAACTTGTTGATGATTAAGTGCACATTAATTTAATGTCAAATAATACTAAATAGCGGCCAAAAGTTTCAATATATGAAACATAAAAGCTTATTTGGCGAATAAAGAGAAACAATGAGCGACTATATTCTAACTGGAATTGGCAGGCGCATTAAAGAGTTGCGTAAAGACAAAGGAAGAAAGCTGACCGAGGTAGCCCAAACCGCAGGTATCAGTAAGGGCTTGTTATCTAAAATCGAAAATGGCCGCACGGTTCCTTCTTTACCCGTTTTGTTGTCGATCATCAAGGCTTTAAATATGCGGCCAGATGCCTTCTTTGAGAAGCTAAATTATGAAGCACCTCAACGATATATTCACAAAAGTGCAGAGCATCTCGTTCCGATCAAAAAAGAAGAGGAAGCAACTGGGTTTAATTACAACTTTATTCTGGATAAAGCTTTTGAAAATTTTGCCATCGAATCCGTTGTTTTGGAAATTGAGCCTGGCGCCAAACGCAAAAAAGTCCGCACAGATGCTTATGAGTTCAAATACATTCTGGAAGGCGAAATTAATTACCAGATCGATGATGAATTTGTATTGCTCAAAAAGGGCGATACTTTGTTATATGATGGCAATATTCCACATGTCCCGCATAATGAAACTGACCAAAAAGCCCGTATGCTAGTAATTTATTTTTATTACAATAGCTCGAAATAAGTGCTACTCTAATTTCAAGTCGTACTCCGACAACACCACTTGCCAATCGATGCTTTCTGTGATTTCCAACATTTGGTTAGAAATACGCTCTTTTAGTGAAGGGGGTAGATTTTCTGATAAGCCCGTGGCATACAACTGCAAATTGAAGTTGATCGGCAATAATTCAAATTCATCCAGATTATCTTTTTGAAGTAAATATTGCAAATAGGGTTCGTCATAAGCCACTGCATCAATCTCATTGTTACGCAAAGCTTCAAAACAAGCTTCTATCGAATTGTAGGATTGTACATTGCGAAAGAAGTTCTTGATTAGCCATTCCTCCGTAGCCGATTCGGATATAGTACCCAGTGGTTTTTCTTTAAAGTCATTGATAGTTCCGCTATTCCATGCCAATTGACTAACCGTCAAAGAAGAAGTAATACTGGCCGTAAAACCAGAGATAATCATAATGGCTGTAAACATCCAGACAAGCGCAATGATTCTTCCACCTAATGATTGTGGAGACTTGTCGCCATAGCCAACGGTAGTCATGGTTACTGCCGACCACCAAATACCACTCCACAATCCCCGCCAAGTTGGCTCAAATTCGGATTGATTGTGGTGCCGCTCGAATAACCAAGTCAAAAAACCAAAAACAAAAATGACGAGAAATAGCGCAAACAAGGCTTTAAAAAAATTGACAGAGAAAAAAGCCCCCAGAAATAAAACGGCTCGCTCCCAACTCGATTTTGATTTGACTAACAAGGTAGCATTTGCGATATAATAAGGTACCGTGAAGTCCATCCGCTTACTTCGCTCGCTCGTTATAGTTAAGGGAGACAAACTCATGTCGATACTTTTTGTATTCAGCCCTTTAATCAGACTATCGAGCCCCAATTTGACCATTTCAAACTCGAGGGAGTCTTCCCGAGCAATTTCATTCCACAACCAGACGCTGACACCTTCTAGCCGGCCGTCTGTGGTTTCAAACACAAAAGGTGGATAATCATTATAACCAATTCGTAAGGTATCTGCGGACTTCACATTTGCTGTAAAGCAAAAAAGAAAGAGTAGAAATGGGAGGTATCTCATAGTTTAGTAGGTTTTATGGCTGGTAAAAATATACAAAGCAGGAATTGAAAATCAAAACGGTCATCGAAGTCCACTGCCCAGCTTTCGTATTTTCCCGCTTTCGCGGAAATGCAAAGGGTACAGCTAGCCTACTGCTTTCTCTTCAAACTCTCCACAATCCAATCGAATTTCCTGTTGCTTCAAGGGGCTTTCCAATAGCTTGCAGTAATGACTGTTTTTTTGATCGCCTTGATAATACTTGCAGTTAAAACAAGTCCGCTGAACTTGTATCACGCCTCGTTGATTGAGCTGAAATATAAGCTTCGATAATGTATCAAATATGCCCGATAATTCTTGTTCATCAAACCGAGCTAACTCCTCCGAAACGGGCAGGGCATAAGTGGACAAGCGTTGGACTAATTCTTTTCCTCCGGTAGTTACGATCAGATTGTATCGCCGATTATCGGTGGGAGATAAATCTTTTTCCAGAAATTCTTTTTTCAATAATATCCTGACAGCATCACTTACTGTAGCTTTGGTAACATTAAATTCTTTGGCCAGGTAACTGACATTACAAATTTCAGTTTTATGATTATGGACAAACAGAAGAATTTGAATTTGGATGGGACTGATACCATATAATTTGGCTTGCTCCCAAAGGAGTGATTTCAGGGCTTCCGAAAGCCGTTCTAATCCGTTTAAAATTTTTGCTTCTAATTTCAATGGTAAGAAATGATTTATTCGTCGCAGAAAATTAAGTTACGCCTCAAGTTAGTAATCCTAACTTAAAAACGCCAATAGTCCGTGCCTTTCATTTCTGTAGCCCATACCTGCTTTTGTTTTTTTTGGCAATAATCAAAAGTCATTTATTATTGCTGATGGATAAAAACAGCACTTGCCATGTGATGACAAGTGCTGAAATCTATAGTTTTACTGGACTTTATACGGCAATGATAAATTGCCAGAAGCAACCGAGTACACGGTATAAACGCCCAACATCGGATACCTGGAATCTGAAGCATTGACTTGCATATAAGCGGTCACTGCATCGAAATTGAAATTCTTTTGGTGATTCATGCGGTATGCCGGAACGACAACACGGATAGTATTGCCTTTTGTAATAACCGGAAAGCCAGGCGAGTCCATATACATAGGCATACCAGGGTTGGTCGGAGGCAGCGTGGCTTTATCATTTTCAGGATCAAATTGCTTTACAGCTAATCCTCCTGCCACGCTTGCATTTTCGGTTAAAACTACCCAGTGTGGATGCCAGACGAGACCGTCATTTGCATAATCTTTGTCATTGTTTTCATCCCATAAGGGCGTATCATCAAAGTCAGGATGTGAAGTCAAAGCCAAAGCTACAATGCCTTCTGTGTCGCTAAAGCCGACATCGGCAGGCTTTAGAGTTGTCGGAAAAACGTAGCCCAAAACAGGTGCTCCATCCATTTTGCCAAATG
>JALEHC010000488.1 GCA_022763215.1 Saprospiraceae bacterium | reverse complement strand
ATTGGGGTGCAAGATAGATGATTTATCACTTCCATGCCCGAAATCTTTAGATGCTAATTTGGCCTAAATTCCAACGGCTCAAGGCTGGTAAAAGCCTCTTGTGGAACCGAATCGAGCACTGCAATATTCGTAAGATCACGATTGCCCCGCTCACCGCTTAGCAAGATTTTGCCGAAAGGCTTATATTCTGTCCAAGGGGTAGAAAAACGAGGAATGCTATCGGTAGCATTGGAAAAATAATCCCACTGCTCGACTAGTTTGCTGGTTTTGTTAACATAAACGTGGTATTTGTTTTGTGGTGTGCGGCCCACTTCTTTAAACGTAAGTGCTAACACATCAGCATTGATACCGCCCGCAATGGTATCTTCGCCCATATATTTTAAGGTAACACCTGAGTCTTTTAATTTGTAAGGCATAACAAGCCAATAACTATCATTAATCCAGATACTTTTGGCTCTCACTAGATATTTTCGAATAGAATCAGTGGCAGTGAAGGTCTGGTTGTTTTGCTTAACTTTTCCTTCATCACTGTTGATATTTACCAGATAAATAGTACTATCGTTATTCATGCTTATACGCACATCGCCTGTATATTTGTCCCATAATAAATCGCGAAGTCCGAAAAAATTCCAGGCAATATATCTGGTTTGGTCCCAGGCTTTCCTGCCCCCCATTGCTTCCATAACTTCATCGGCAATTTTGATAGCCTTCACATCTGAATTTTCGACATCAAAGCCAGGCATAGGCGGGTTGTCATTGACCAATTTTTCTTCAAGAGGCATGGAAGAAGGTGTTTCTTTACAAGCAACGAAACTCAATAGTGTGCACAAGAGTAAGGACAATCGAAACATAGAGATATACATTTTCTGCGTTGTTAAATAAAAAACCCTCTCCAAAACAGAGAGGGTCACTAAATCCTTTATAAATATCCTAATTACTGACCAGGATCTTTACCTCCTTGGAGGACATCCTGATACTCTTTAAGTTCCTTAAACTTTCCTTGGGCAGCTAATTCTGCTTGTCTTGGCCAGGTTTCTGGCTTCGCCAAACGGAAATTATCTCCAGCTGCATTCAATACTTCCTGGATGCGATCTACGGAAGCTGCTGCTAAATCTGACCAGGTCTTAATACCTGCGTTTTTTAACAATTCTTCAATTTTTGGGCCTATTCCTTCAATCACTTTCAAATCTTCGGGATCATTTTTGAAACCTAGTATCTTCAAAGCTAATTTTTCAACTTTGGAAGGGGTCTCAAAATCGCCTTGATCATCTCGGCCACCATCGAGGAATTTTTGGTATTTCACCAATCCGTCCCAATCGCCTTTAAGAGCCAATTTGGCTTGTTCTGGCCAAGATTTGGTTTTGTGAATGCGATAATTTGGATTTTCGTCTGTCAGTGCTTTTTTCAGATCTTCTTCTGAAGCGTTTGCAATGGCCGTCCAAGTTCCATAACCCGCATTTTTCAGGATTGTTTCCAATTTTGGGCCAATCCCCTCAATAATCTGCAAATTATCATTCTGGAACAATGTGCCATAATCGATTTCCATTGCCCGGACACGGGAACTTCCGCCATCGCTGGCAAGCGGGCCTGTTCCTGCGGCAACAATACCACTATTGCCATCGTCTTTTTTATCCGTATTAGCCGCATCGCGTTCCATTTTGGCCAATAGCCCAACGCGATCCGCTTCACATTTCTGGAGTAATCCGCGGACTTTTTTAGTTTCAGCTTCCGCCTGTTCCAGTTGATATTGAAGACCTTTATAGTCCTTTTCAAGTTCAATAAATCGTTTGTGTTCTGCTTCTTTTTCTTCCTGAGCTTTCAACATTTTACTGCGATAACCAGAAAGGATGGAGTTTAGCCACCAGCCTAGAATAAATGCAATAAGTGAGCCCAGCAGCCATAACAACCAGCATGGGAGGCCCAAAAAAGCGAGCAATAATATATCGTGATTCATTTTATTGTTGTTTTGTTGGTTAGTGTTTTGGTTTATTCTTCGGTTTCAGTTGATTCGTTTTTGATCAATTGCACTTCTACTCTTCGGTTTTCATATCGGCCTTCTTCGGTCGAATTAGATCGGGCCGGTTGGCTTTCTCCTCTGGAAGAAGTAGAAATAAGGTCAGCAGCAACACCTGCATTAACCAAAATAGACTTGATTGCATCGGCACGATTTTGGCCGAGTTCCATGTTTTTTTCATTGGAACCGACATTATCGGTATGGCCGGTCAGCACAATATTTTCACCAGTAGTGGCTACACGCTCTGCCAATTTGGAGAGATAAGTGTCTACTTCTTCATTATATTCTTTTTCGGTAGAACCAAATGGGAAGCGAATGATAATTCGGTCATCCAGTTCTTCCACTGTTTCGGCAACTGTCTTTTCAGCTTCAACCCAATTGAGTTCGTAAGCTTTGAAATAGTTGAAAGTATCTCTGCCCGGATTGGTCGTAATAGTACGAGCACCTTCCAGAATTCGCTCCGCTGGAATTTCCGGGAAAAGCGCTCTGATAGCAGCGGCTCTGGCCAGACCAAGGCTGGCTACCTCTGCGTCTTCTCCTTCAGCCGTAGTGGCATCAGGTTGTTTTTCTGCTTCGTAGTACAAGCCTCTGATTTCAAGGATATTATCCTCGGTCATATTTTCGAGAACAGAGGCCTTGAAGGTTTCAAATTGATCGCTGGTATGCGCCACTTCGGAATCCCATAAAAATCCGAGGGGCATGTTGAGGACGGGTACGGCAGGTTCTTCGGTAGGTGTTTCCGAAGCATCGCTGACTGCCGCGCCTCCTGTATCTACAGGGCAGCATTCCTGTAGTGCCAAAAACCACCAAGCTACCGCAAAAACGGCCCAGGTGCCCAGCATAACAAGTGCTTTAGGTAATCCAGTCATAAATTGGTTTGTTTGTTATACAGAATAATTAAGAGTTCATCTTGGAGGGAATAATCCCTGCTGAATATGTTCTGTGGGATGCGTTGCAATTATTCCGGCCTGAAACGCCGTTGAGGTTCAACAATATACCCAATCATAGGCAAATTCACTAAGCTTTGTGCTTAAAATTTTAACATTTTATTAAGAAGCGGCCTAAAGTAGTGGATGAGCAGGTGGTTTTTAATTATAAACGGCAAAGGAAAAACTAGGGTAAAAAATTCATCAAATTCATTTTCTGAAGTTCCATTCCAACCAACTGCTTTCCCAGCCGTTATTCCTTATGCGAATCCGCTTAATATTTTTATATTTGCGGACTATACAGTTACCTTTTGTAAGAACCTTGTTGGCATTTAGCGAAAGCTATGGACCGCTTCCACAAGGCAGAGGCTGATAAATTATTGAAAATATGTTTGAAAGTTTAAGTGATCGTTTAGAAGGGGCTTTAAAAACCCTGACCGGTGAAAATAAATTGACAGAACTGAACATTGCGCAGTCGGTGAAGGAAATTCGCCGTGCACTCGTAGCTGCCGATGTAAACTATAAAATTGCCAAAGAATTTACCGATAAGGTGAAAGATCGGGCACTAGGTACAGATAATGTACTGAAATCTGTAAAGCCTGGCCAATTGATGGTCAAAATTGTTCAGGATGAGCTGTCCAACTTGATGGGCGGAGAAGCAGCAGATTTTAATATTAAAGGAAAACCCGCTGTTATTCTGGTAGCTGGTCTGCAAGGATCGGGTAAAACGACTTTTTCAGGTAAACTGGCTAAGTTCTTAAAATCAAAAAAGAAAAAGTCTCCACTTTTGGTAGCCTGTGATGTCTATCGTCCAGCAGCTATTGATCAGTTGACCGTTGTATCGGATCAAGTTGGAGCAGGAATTTATAAAGAGCCGGAAAATAAAAATCCGGTAGAAATTGCATTAAAGGGTATCAAACATGCAACTGATCACGGATTTGATGTGGTTATTGTCGATACGGCTGGTCGTCTGAGCGTGGACGAAGAAATGATGCAAGAAATTTCTGAACTGAAAGAATCCTTGCAACCCAATGAGACGCTTTTTGTCGTGGATTCGATGACCGGACAGGATGCCGTAAATACAGCCAAAGCCTTTAACGACCGCCTTGATTTTGATGGTGTTGTTTTGACTAAGCTTGATGGTGACACTCGTGGTGGTGCTGCCCTTTCGATCAAATATACCGTTGACAAGCCTATCAAATTTGTATCTCAGGGGGAGAAAATGGACACGCTGGATATTTTCTATCCTGATCGTATGGCTCAGCGAATTCTGGGTATGGGTGATATTGTTTCTTTTGTTGAAAAAGCACAGGAACAATTTGACGAAGAAGAAGCTAAGCGTCTGGAAAAGAAGATCAAGAAAAACAAATTTGACTTCAATGACTTCCTTAGCCAGATCAACCAAATTAAGAAAATGGGTGATCTGAAGAGCTTGATGAATATGATTCCAGGTATGTCAAAACTGACCAAAGGACTGGAAATTGATGATAATGCCTTCAAGAAAGTGGAAGCGATTATTCAGTCAATGACACCTGCGGAACGAGATAATCCAGAGTTGATTAACACGAGCCGCAAAAAGCGGATTGCTAAAGGTTGTGGTCAAAATGTGCACGAGATCAATGCTTTCATGAAGCAATTTGATCAGATGCGTAAAATGATGCACAAAATGAGTAAAGCTCAGGGAATGGGTGCTATGGGTGGTGGAATGCCAGGTGGCAAACCAAAGAAAAAATTCAGAAGAAGAAGATAAATTCATTTTGAAAATAAATATCAAAAGCGAGGAAGGGCCAACTTTTCTCGCTTTTTTTGTTTCTTTTCTTAAAAAATGGGTTCTATAAAATAGAAGCTGATCTCTTTTCATTAAAAAAGTAAAACATGAAGAAGTTTCTATTAATCCTCGTTTTGCTTGTTTGCTCTCTTTTTACCCTAAGTGCGCTCTTTCTACCAAAGTACTTTTGGTCGCCTAATCCTACTGGACATATCCATCCACTTACGGAGTCCACCTTGGCGGCAAATCAGCTTCTGGACAAAGAAAACCCTGTGTTGCATGATGATTATCAATTACAGATAGCCAACTTCCTTCGTTCATTCCAAGCTCACGATTTTCGCTATTACTTTCAGACTTTCGTCGAAACGAAGGAAGGCACTGCTGTGATTGTTAATTTTAGAAATAGCCGATACCAATTTGATGTGTTACTCAAGATTGACGAGCTTCAGCAGCTCAACCGCATGTACAAGACAAATGGAAAAGGATATCCAAAGGAATTGTATGCTATGAAATGGCGAATTGATCAAGACGATCAGGTTTGGTTTGATGGCATGTTTCCGATTATCGACTAGCCGATCATTCATGGTCTCACCTTGCGGTAAATACAAGGCCAAGAATGTAAAAAATGCGTTAAGTTCTATTACATTTTCTTTTTTTTATCTCTTTTTGGGTAGCTTCAAACAAAATAAATACATTCATAACTTAATTCAATAATGATGAAATTACTAAAACTATCCGCCTTTTTTGCGGCTTTGCTCTTATTGAGTAACCCTCTGATGGCCCAATCCGGGCAAGCATTGCCCGTAGACCCAAGTGTACGCATGGGAACCCTTCCTAATGGCATGAAATACTATCTGAAAAAGAATGCCAAACCTGAAAATCGGGTTGAGTTTCGCCTTGCGGTAAATGCCGGATCTATCCAGGAAGATGATGATCAGCTTGGACTAGCTCACTTTGTAGAGCACATGGCATTTAATGGTACCGAAAATTTTAAGAAAAACGAATTGGTAGATTACCTCGAAGGTGTTGGTACTCGTTTTGGCCCCGACCTAAATGCATATACTAGTTTTGACGAAACGGTATACATGTTGCAAGCCAGAACAGATAGCATGGAATTGCTTAAAAAAGGTCTGCTCATTATGGAAGATTGGGCAGGCGGCTTACTTTTTGACGGCGAAGAAATCGACAAAGAGCGAGGCGTTGTCATTTCGGAATGGCGTACTCGGTTAAGCCCTGATCAGCGAATGCAACAAGAGTACTTCCCGATCATGTACAAAGGAGCTCGCTATGCGAAGCGTTTGCCAATAGGCGACCCAGAAATTATTGAGACAGCAGACTATGCCACCGTAAAGCGTTTTTATGAAGATTGGTATCGTCCAAATCTGATGGCATTTGTGGCAGTAGGCGATATGGACTTAGACTGGATGGAAAAAGAAATCAAAGAGCGATTTAAAGACCTAAAAAATCCGGAAAAACCAAGAAAACGCGAGCAGTATAAAGTACCAGGACATGAAGAGACCTTATTCTCTATTGTTTCTGATAAAGAAGCACCTTTTACAACGGTGCGAATCATGTACAAGCACAAAAATGAAAAGGTCAAAGACCAAAAAGACTATCGTAAGAGTCTTATGAGCAATTTGTACAATAGAATGTTGGGAGCACGCTTATTTGAATTGCAACAAAGTGCCACACCACCATTTACGTTTGCATATAGTGGCTATGGTGGCGACGTAGGCGATCTGGCAACTTACACTACCTATGCATTTGTACCGGAAGGAGGAGCTGTGAAAGGTTTGACGGCAGTCATGCAGGAAAACAGAAGAGCTATGTTGCATGGTTTTTCAGCATCTGAGCTTGAAAGACAAAAGGT
>JALEHC010000487.1 GCA_022763215.1 Saprospiraceae bacterium | reverse complement strand
TCCCGAAATTCAAATGAAGGGACGTTGGCATCAGGGACTTTGATGTAAACCACCGAACGCTGCCCTGTCCACATCACGGCTGACTTTGGTACAGTAATTTGACTGGAACTGCCCGACTTTTTTTGAAGCGTTCCATAGACAAGCATTTCAGGTTTTAATGTTCCCCTTGAATTATTTACTTCGGTTCGGATAGAAGCCACACGGGTATTGGCATTGATAATTGGGTCAATGAAAGTGACTGTAGTATTGAAAGTTTTATTGGGAATTGAAGGTGTGGTAAATTCGATTTTATCCCCAATAGAAATGCTCGATAAATCTTCTTCGTAGGCATCAAATAATACCCAGACTTTGCGAAGGTTCATTAAATCAAAGAGTGGTTCTCCCTGTTTCACATAGTCCCCTACGGACACACGTCTATTTGTAACGATTCCTGATTCATCAGCATAGACCGTGAAATTTTCCTGAATTTTTCCTTCTTGTTCAATTTGCTGAATAGCGGATTCACCGATTTTCCAGTAACGCAATTTGTTCCGAGCTGCTTCTATTAAATCAGGATTAAGGTCTTTTAATTTCAGGGCTTCCAACAACTCTCTTTGTGTCGTCACCAGTTCGGGAGAATAAAGCGTTGCTATTTTTTGCCCTTTATTTACCTGCTCACCTGTGAAGCTGACATAGAGTTTTTCAATACGCCCTGGAACATGGGCAACCTGACTGGAAGCTAGTCTTTCATCGGGCTGTATTTTTCCTGAAAGTCGAATGGTTTTTCCTGTTTTAGTATTGGCTTCCCCAACAATGGTCGTTTGAATATTTGCCAGTTTTACAGCTTCATTGGTCATTTCCAGCACCAATGGATTATTAGAAGTGTTTTCATCTAAAGGGATTAAATCCATTCCGCAAATTGGGCAATCCCCAGGCTCGTTCTGGCGAATTTGTGGGTGCATGGAGCAAGTCCATATTTCAGCATCGGCAGAAGTTTGGATAGCTTCTGCTTCATGGTTGTGGGTTTGGGTAGGAATATTATTATTTTTCTTGTTTCCAAAAATAAAATACCCTGCTACTAAGCCAATCGCTATCGCAATAATGGCGGTGATGATGATTTTTATATTCGATTTCATTTTAATTCCTTTTTTGTTAAAATTTTTACTGAATGATGAATCGCTCAATACTACTCTTGGCAATATGGCTTTGCACAATGGCTTTGAGCATTTTTAAATCATAATCAATCAGTTCTTTTTCAAGCCGCAGGAGTTCATCAAAATTGTTTCCCTTTGAGCTATATTCCGATTCCAGAATATTAATAGCTGCTTGGGTTATTTCTATTTGTTTTTCGTATAAGTCCATCTTCAATTGGGCCGCCTCATAGTCAGCATAGGCTTTTTCAATGGTCGCATTAAACAGAGAAAGTGCATCTGCTTTTTTATTCTCTAATGCTGCAATTTTAAAGTTTTCTTCTGCCCATTTTGCTTTGTATTTTCCTCGATAAAGAGGAATCTTAACCGTTGCTCTTAGTTGTAAAATATCCCGACCGTTATTGATAGGGTTAGCATCACTTCTTTGATTGACCATGATGTAATCCATACCTACTCCAAAGGAGGGTTTGCCATCCAACTCATTCAATGAAATGGCTTTTCTGGACACTTCCTGCTGCAATTCAAACATCCTCAGCATGGGATGATTTTTCTGCATATTGGTAGTCAGAGTATCCCTATCAAAAGGAAGTGGCGCAAAGGGCAGGCTGTCAGTAGTTGTGATGGGCGTTTCCAAAGGGCGGTTCAGTAATTGGTTGATGGTTGCCATTGGATTGATTTTAGCCGTTTCCAGGATTTCCAATTCTTGCTGCAATTCCTCTGTTTTTAATTGCACTCTTAATACGTCTGCCGCAGTTGCTTTACCGCTTTCTACTTTGGACAAAGCCAGTCTTTCTAATGCATCAAAAAGGGTGATATTCCTTTGAATGATAGTCTGGCTTTGCTCAATTTCATAAAGGCGGAAATAAGCAGTTTTGAGTTCGTATAAAAGATTTAGTTGCTCTGCTCCAATGCGTTCGTATAAAGCTTTGGCTTTGGCATTTTCTAAATTTGCCTTACTGTCCAGTGTTCCAAACCACGGAAACATTTGTGTGGCACTTAACCTTGCGGTTTGCGCGCCCAACCTTGTTTCGACTGGTAAAGGAAATGCTCCCACTCCTACTTCGGGGTCAGGTAGTTGGCTGACCTGCGGGGCTTTCTCTAAAGCTGCCAAATACTCTTGCTCTAAAACCTTTAATTCCAGATTTTCAGCAACCGCTTTTTCCATCAAATTATCTAATGATTGGGCAGAAGCAGAGGTAAACCCGAGCATGCTAATCAGTCCAATTACAATGACAGTAATGGCACCTTTATTTATCTTGAATCGGTTATCTATACGCAAGCTCCATTCCTGCCAAAGCGAATAAAGAACGGGTACGGTAAACATGGTAATCATTTGTAAAGTCATACCACCAAATGACGGAATGGCCATCGGTAACATAATATCTGCGCCCCTTCCCGTTGAGGTTAGTACAGGCAGGAGTGCTAAAATAGTAGTGGCAGTAGTCATCATGGCAGGTCTTACCCTTCTCAAACCGCCTTCCACGACTGCATCCCTTATGCCTTCAATTGAGGTAGGCTTATTCCTTTTGAAACTATCTTTTAAGAAAGTAGCGACCAATACTCCATCATCCGTTGCGATTCCAAACAGAGCAAGGAAGCCCACCCAGACCGCTACACTTAAATTAATGGTTCTGATTTGGAACAGGTCACGCATATTTGTTCCGAAGAACTCGAAATTCAAAAACCAATCGGTATCATAAAGACCAATCATGATAAATCCACCGGCAAAGGCAATGAATACGCCTGTGAAAACCATTGCGGAAATCGTTACGGAGCTAAACTGGAAATAAAGTATCAGAAAGATGATTGCCAAAGCGATGGGAACAACGATACTAAGCCGCTTACTGGCTCTTACCTGTTGTTCGTAATTTCCGGCAAATCGATAACTAATTCCTGCAGGAACTTCAAGTGTTCCGTTGTCAATTTGCGATTGCAAATAGTCCTGAGCGTTATTCACTACTTCTACCTCAGAAAAACCATCTTCACGGTCAAACAATACATAACCAATCAAAAAGCCATCTTCACTTTTTATGGATTGTGCCCCCTGCTCATAACGAATCTTCACTAAATCCCCCAACGGTATTTGCTGTCCCATAGCGGTTGGTATATATATGCGTTTTAAGGTTTCAGGGTCATTTCTCAATTCTCTTGGGTAGCGTATGCGAATGGCATAGCGTTCCCTACCTTCAACAGTTGTGGTCATGGTCATACCGCCAATAGCAGCCTGTATGTATTGCTGTACTTTTCCAATGGTAAGTCCGTGACGGCTGATGACATCCCTATCTATATCCAAAAGCATATAGGGTTTACCCACTATTCGGTCAGCAAATACGGCGGCATCTTTAACCCCGTCCACATCCTTGAGATATTTTTCAAGTTGTAAACCAAATGCTTCAATAGTTGGTAAATCTCCACCTCTGACTTTGATGCCCATAGGCGCACGCATACCCGTTTGCAGCATCACCAATCGGGTTTCAATCGGTTGTAATTTTGGAGCGGAAGTCACCCCTGGTATTTTGGTGGCTTGCACGATTTCGTCCCATATATCATCAGGGCTTTTAATTTCATCTCGCCATTGTCGGAAATAGCGACCGTTCTTGTCAGATATCAATTCGTCATATTCGTCCCGAACATACTCACCATTTTCATATTTGAACCTTATGCGATGCCCGTTTTCATCCGTCTTATATTCCGACTTGTAAAGGATGACATTTTCGTACATGGACATGGGCGCAGGGTCGAGGGCACTATTGACCCTTCCTGCCTTTCCGACGACTGTTTCCACTTCAGGAATAGCAGTAACTGCCATATCAAGTAATCGCAGGTTTTTAATGTTTTCCTGCATTCCAGAGTGTGGCATTGAGGTCGGCATCAACAAAAATGAGCCTTCATCGAGAGCTGGCATAAATTCTTCTCCCGTTTGCTGGTAAACCAAGAAGCCTTGATAAACGATGAAGGAAACCAGTAGAAGAAACAGGATTTTAAAGCGGAGCAGAAAACGAAGAATGTTTTCGTAGAAATAGATAATCAGGTAAAAGAAACCTATTAACCCTCCTGCAATAATGACAATAAAAAAGAGGTTAGTCAGCGTACTTTTGTTTACGCCAAGTGGCATCCAAGCCGTTGCTAAGAGCCAGGCAACGATTAAAGCGTAAATGATATTGGTAAAGACTGAAAGGATGTTGGCGTTTCTTTCAGAACTATACTGCTGAACGAGCAGCAATAATATTCCCGCTATACCTACAACTGCTAAAATACCTCCAAATAAAG
>JALEHC010000486.1 GCA_022763215.1 Saprospiraceae bacterium | reverse complement strand
CCCATCAGCATAGAGAAGACTTCATCTGCGCTGATCGCATCTTCAATAGACACTTGGTGTAAAATACGCGTGCTTGGGTCCATAGTCGTTTCCCACAATTGCTCAGCATTCATCTCACCAAGACCCTTATAGCGCTGAACTTTTACAGAAGCTTCATTGCCCCCTTTTGCGTAGGTTGCTACGGCCTCGCGTCGCTCTTCCTCTGTCCAGCAATAGGTAAACTGTTTACCTTTTTTGATCAGGTACAAAGGTGGAGCAGCGATATACACATAACCGTTTTCGATCAGGGGTTTCATGTAGCGGAAGAAGAAAGTCAAAATCAGCGTTACAATGTGGCTACCATCGACATCGGCATCACACATGATGACAATCTTGTGATAACGCAATTTTTCCATATTCAACACACGTTCGCCATCATCATTTTCAGTGATGGATACACCGAGTGCAGTAAAAATATTCTTGATTTCTTCGTTTTCGTAAATCTTGTGTTCCAAAGCCTTTTCAACATTCAGTATTTTACCCCGCAATGGCAAGATAGCTTGGAAAAAACGATCACGACCTTGTTTGGCCGTACCACCAGCCGAGTCCCCCTCTACCAGGAAGATTTCTGATTCGCCAGGATCTTTTGAAGAACAGTCGGCCAATTTACCTGGTAGCCCAGTTCCAGTCAGTACGTTCTTACGTTGTACCATTTCGCGAGCCTTGCGCGCTGCATGGCGCGCAGTTGCAGCCAAGATAACTTTATCCATAACACGCTTGGCTAACTTTGGATTTTCTTCGAGAAAATGCTGAAGCACCCGACCTACCGCACGAGATACAATACCAGTAACGTCGGAGTTTCCAAGTTCTCCTTTGGTCTGCCCCTTAAACTGTGGCTCTGGTACTTTTACAGAAACGACCGCTGTAAGGCCTTCGCGAAAATCTTCTCCACTTACCTTAAACTTCAGTTTTTTGAAAAACCCGTTTTCTTCGGCATACTTACTAAACTCGCGGTTAACAGCGCGGCGGAAACCATTGACGTGGGTACCACCTTCTCGCGTATTAATATTGTTAACGAAAGAATAAATATTCTCAGAGTAAGAAGTATTGTAGTGCATCGCTACTTCTACTTCCACATTTTCTTCTTTGCCATTGATATGAATCGGCTGTTCGAGTAGCTTGGTTTTGGAGCGATCCATATAAGTAACAAACTCCTTCAGGCCACCTTCCGACAAAAATTCTTCTCGGCGAGGCTTCCCGTCTTTTACTTCTCTTTCATCGATCAAAATAAGACGAAGTCCCCGATTCAGGTACGCCAATTCGCGCATTCTGGTGGCCAATATATCGTACTTATAGACCAGTTCTTCAAAAATTTCCGGATCGGGGGAGAAGGTAACAGAGGTACCTGTTGAATCAGCTTCACCTACCACGGCTACATCCGCTTGAGGCTTACCTTGTTTATATTCTTGAACGAAGACCTTTCCTTCACGATGGACTTCTGCTTTGAGGTGAGAAGAAAGCGCATTTACACACGACACCCCTACCCCGTGAAGACCACCCGATACTTTATAGGTGTTTTTATCGAACTTACCACCAGCGTGCAAGACTGTCATCACCACTTCCAGTGCTGATTTTTTCAGCTTGGCGTGCATACCAGTAGGGATACCACGACCGTCATCTTCTACGGTAATGGAATCATTTTCGTGTATGATGGTCGTAATTTGGGAACAATGCCCTGCGAGGTGCTCATCGATAGAGTTATCTATTACCTCCCAAACCAGGTGATGCAATCCTTTGGAATCGGTACTACCGATATACATCCCAGGTCTTTTTCTAACGGCCTCTAAACCTTCCAGCGCGGTAATATTACTTGCGCTATAATCACCATTTGGTGCTTGATTCTGTTGATTATCCTTAACTATATCCATAATTACAAAGATACGATTTTTTTACTGTTTTTTCCAGTTTGAAAAACAGTAAAGGCGGTTACCTGGCTCCCGCGAAATTCGTGGGCATAGCAGGTATCATTAGATTTTTTTTTGTCGCTTTCTGCAAAGGTGGCTTAGCAGCCAAATTCGCATCGAAAGTAATGAAAAAATAGGTTTTAAAAAGAAAAATCTCTAATTTGTACGTGCTTTAAAACGGGTGCATGCACCCGAAAGCCACTGGTCTTGTAGAATAAAACACTTACCAATAGATATTAATAATTGCCATCAGCAAAATTCATTCAATTTGCGACCTATTCGCCTATATACCTTACTAACAATAACACTGTGCCTTGGCTGGAAGTTTGATCTACTGATCGCACAGCACCCTGTCTTCAAGCAGTTTAGCGTAGAAGATGGCCTGCCCAGCAATAATGTCTACAATTTTAGTCAGGATGAAGAAGGCTTCCTCTGGCTTACTACTCAAAATGGCCTTTGTCGTTATGATGGTCGCCAGTTTTATAATGATCCGTTTTATGACTACCAAGGCAATGAAGTGACTGGCGTACTCATTGACTCGCGCAACCAACTTTGGGTATTTCCGCTTGATTGCAAGGCTGCCGTCTATACCAACAACTACCAGAAAAAATATCTCATCTCGGATTTAATCGGCGAATATCATTGCATCGAAACTTTTCAGGTACTTCCTAATGGCAGTATCATTCTAAATGACAACTATCAACGTCTCCATATTTTTAATCAACAACGTCTTCAAACACCACAGACGATTCATTTGCCGAAAGGCAAAAAACCACTACTACTCCCACTTCCCAATAGCCGTTTTGCACTCCTCTCCAACAGTGGTGTCTTCGAATACCAAAATAATCGGTTTGAACAACGCATTACCGAAACGCCTCTTTCCGGCGACAATACCAAGATGAAAGCTCAACTTGCGGAGCATCTGTACATTATTGCGGACGGCAAAAAACTATGGCTCTATAATCAAGAACAGCAAAAGTTTCAGCAAGCATTTCCAAAACTTTGGACAGCAGAGCATGTCATTAATGGCCTTTTGATTGATTCGCAAGATAGACTATGGCTGACAACAACTAACGGTATCTTTGTCATCAAAGGATTGATGAGCCGACAACCTCAGATCGATCATTACCTTGAAGGAACGTATATGCACAAATCTTTTGAAGATCGCTCGGGTAATTTGTGGTTTGCCAGCAGGCGAAAAGGGCTCTTTCTTATCAACGAAGCCAATATTCAGTTACTGAACTTACCTAATAAAACATCGGTACAAATCACGGCACTTCATCAAAACAATGAGGGACAAACGTGGATTGGATTTGATAATGGAACGATTGCAAAGCTCGATGATCAGAACAAAATTCAGCAAAAGATTCGTATTCCCAATCAACAACAGATTTATGAAATCATCGAATCTGATTCAGGTCTATTGACCATCTGCGCAGGCCAAGGCCTTTATCAATGGTCACAAGCAACTGGCCTGCAACAACTAATCCCGGGTTCGGTAAAATGCTTGGCCCAAAGTGCTGATGGACAGCAATGGATGGGGCGCCATAGCGGCGTATTCAAATATCCACAAAACGAACGAATTTGCGACATCCGCACTTACGACATCGTGCCTTACGGCAAAAACACGCTCTTGCTGGGTACGGTCTTCGGCCTGTATATCTACGATTTGACGACAAGTCAGCTTAGCCAGTTTCCAGCGCTCAAAGATCGCGACATCCGCCACATCGCCATCACGGATGATGAACAAATCTGGCTAGCCACACAGGGGCATGGTATATTTGTTTTACAAAATGATTCACTTGTACAGGTCTTTGACGTTCAGGATGGCCTGGTTAGTAATAATTGTCATAAAATTATTCATGATACGACCTTCAGTTGGATTGCTACGAACAAAGGCCTTGTGAGAATCCGTCGCTCAGACTGGGACTTAAAAATCATCACCGCTCCGCTCGGGCTCCCCGGACAAGAACTAAGCAGTATTGAACTGAGCAGGGAGGCCGTTATCGCTGGCACAGATCAGGGCATCGCTATTGTCCCTAAAGACATCACCCTTGCGGGAAATCCGGCACAAGCTTCCATTCTTAGCGTCCGGATAAAAGGTCGAGATACGACCGTGCTCGACAATTATTACCTAGACCATACCAATGATGATGTCGTCATACGATTTACGGGCATCCATCTTCAAAACGGAAAAGAAGCAAGCTTCCGCTACAAGATGTCGGGGCGTGATCCGGATTGGCTGGAAAGCCAAAATGATATGGCTTTTTATTCGCAATTGCAGCCGGGAACTTACAATTTTTTCCTGCAAGTGAAAGTACCCAATACAGATTGGTCGGCTCCCGTGTCAATGCAGTTTCATATTGCGCCTCCTATTTGGAATGAATGGTGGTTTATTGGTACCATGACGATTATCATTTTATTGATAACCGGAGCTACTTATTCCTGGATTCGGGATTTGCGGACACGTAAAAACAGACTGGAATCCAAGCTTTCAGAATCGCAGCTTCGCGCTTTGCGCTCGCAGATGAATCCGCATTTTATATTCAATGCCTTAAATGCGATTCAGGGTTTTATCT
>JALEHC010000485.1 GCA_022763215.1 Saprospiraceae bacterium | reverse complement strand
GAGGCTTGAAAATAGCGGTTTTTCGTTTTGTAGGTTTTAGCCCTGAGCTATATTTTTAGTCAATACTTCTACTTTGAAAACATGCCCCGGCATCACATTCGGATCAAGTTTTACGAAGTTGACGTCTTTTTTCCAATAGTAAACATCTCCGGTTAATAGGTCGGTCATCCTCAAATTGATTTCGCGGCCCTCTAAATCTAATACCCATCTCGGAACTTCAACATTGCCATACTGTGTTTCATTCGGATCAAAATTAATGATACACCAAATGATGTTGTTCAAGCCTTCTGTCGTTTTGATATAACTGATAATTTGCTCGTTATCTGTTCTGGTAAAATTGACATTCCAGGTCGATTGCAGTGCGGCATTGTCTTTTCTGATCTGGTTGATCTTCGTCATGACGTCTGTGATCTTGTTGCGCTGATCCCAATCATAATAACGTGTTTCATACTTCTCAGAATTGAAGTATTCTTCTTTACCATTCGTATTGCCGGTATTTTCCATATATTCATATGCCGGACCATACATCCCGTAGTTGGACGATAAAGTCGCGGCTAGTAATAGACGCTTGATAAACTGATTCTCGCCAGCTCCCATCAATTCATAAGGCAAGATATCTGGGGTGTTTGGCCAAAAGTTAGGACGGAAATATTCTCTAGATGTCGTCTTACTTAGTTCTGTCAGATATTCTTCCATTTCTGACTTGGTATTTCGCCAAGTAAAGTACGAATAGGATTGCTGGAATCCGGCTTTCGCCAAACCTGCCATAATCTTGGGACGCGAGAAAGCTTCCGAAAGGAAAATGACATCCGGGTTCACCTTATGGGTTTCAGCAATTGCCCATTCCCAAAATCGGAATGGCTTGGTATGTGGATTATCAACACGGAAAATAGTCACACCTGCTTTTACCCAAAACAGAATCACTGACTTCAATTCTTCCCACAACGCTTCCCAATCATCACTTTCAAAATTTAAAGGAACAATATCCTGGTACTTTTTAGGCGGATTCTCGGCATACATAATCGTTCCATCTGGACGCCAGATAAACCACTCCGGATGCTCCTTGATATAAGGGTGATCTGGCGCACATTGAAAGGCCAAATCCAGCGCAATCTCAATTCCCAGTTTATTGGCTTCTTTGATGAGCTTTTTATAGTCTTTCATCGTCCCCAATTCTGAGTGGATGGCCTTGTGCCCACCTTCGTCACTCCCAATTGCCCATGGAGAACCTGGTTCGCCTTCCTGTGCCGTAACGGCATTGTTTTTACCCTTACGATTTACTTTTCCAATCGGGTGAATAGGAGGGAGGTACAATACATCAAAACCCATCTCCGCAACTCTTGGCAAAAGCTTCTCCACATCTTTAAATGTACCATGCTTACCGGGCTCAGATGCCGTCGAACGTGGAAATAATTCATACCAAGTACTAAACAATTCTTTATGACGACCTACTCTTACTTTTAATTCATTATCATAAGTTGTCAGGAATCGTTTCATCGGAAAGTCGATGATCATTTGCTCAAATTCATCCGTCAATACAAATTGACTGGCAGCTCCCTGCGCCCCTTCTTTCTCCAACATTTCAACGACACCCAAAAATGTCTTGATCTTGTTAGCGTCTTTATAATCCTTTGCCGTTTCCTGCAAAAGCCCTACACCAATCTTTAGCTCAATCGCCATATCCTGACCAGCGGCATGCTTTTTCTTGAATCCTTTATACCAGTTCAACAACCGATCTACCCAAGCTTCAATTTTGTAATGATAAAAACCTCGCTTCTCTACCCGAAAATGGGCAGTGTAATAATCATTAATATGATCTTGCATGAAAACTTCTGTCCATTCCTTGTCATCTTCGTGTTTGTACATCAAAGATGCACGAATGGCATCGTGCCCGTCGCTAAATACATCTGCACTGACATGGACTTTCTCGCCCAAAACACGCTTGATGAAGTATCGCCCATTATCTAATTCAGGCTGTACACGCTCAATGAAAACTCGGTTTCTCATTTTGAAGTATTTGGTTAGGTATGAAGAAACGAACGTTGACTTTCGTCAAATACGACTCTTTGTCTTCACACTTGTTAGCAATTGGTGTATTCAATAAATTACTTAGTGTTAAAAGTACACTAAATGTTTAATATTTGAAAATCAAACAAATAAAATATTCTGGCCTCTTCAAAAAATTAAAATATATTTTACACCGAAAATACACAAACCAATTGTCAACAGAAAGTTAATCTGGATAAGGAAGGCTTAACAGTATAGTTTTCCATACCTTTTTTCGTTATTTTAAAAAGCAAAGGACGTATTCATTTCCCGAAAGGGAAAAATAGGATAAGCTCCTTTGGCATAATCGATTGTCAGGCGTGAAAAATTGGATCATCATTGCATTAGCCCTCGGAGCTCTTTTTGGCTTGATTTGGATACAGTACGATCTACTCAAGGTAGGTGTGCTGTTGGAAAAAAATCGCCTCGACCGAAAAATTGACCAGGCCATTTTGGCGACAGCCGAAAATATAGATAGCTCAACAGTCGTTCGCGGCCAAATTCTGAGCCTCCATCGCCACGACCTGTCTCAATTGCGCCTACTCGAACAAATGCTACCCGAACATCTGAAAGAAGATGTTCATGAACTCATTCAATCGGAACTCCGCAAACAGAAAATCAATCTGCCTTTTGAATTTGCAATCATTGAAGCGAATACCTACAAAACAATCATTCAATCTGCTGGATTCGTTTCTGATTGGACTAACCCCAATACTTTTCGGCATTCCATCGGCAATCAAATTGTAAGTGAATGTTATTGCCGACCAGCTTTACTGGTGCAAGTCGAACATTCTTACTCCTATTTGCTGCAAAGATTGGCTCGTGTAATTATTCCTTCCGTATTGTTTACGCTGATTCTGATTGCATGTATCGTCTGGTTGTATCGCTTGCTCAAACAACATCGCAAATTAGACCAAGTGAAAAATGACTTTATCAATAACCTGACTCATGAATTGAAAACTCCGGTATTTTCTATCTCGCTTTTGCTGAAGCTAATCCGTCAAAGCCTGAAAACCGGCCGCCAAGAGAAAACGGATGAATACCTCCGACTGATCGAAAAAGAAAATAAACACTTGAAAGGACATATCGATATGGTACTCGAGCTAGCTTCGCTGGAAAGTGGAAAATTTCAACTGGAAAAGAAAATGCAACCAATCGAGCCTTTACTAAAAACAACCGTCGAAGCTTTTTTACCAAAAGTGGAACAAAAAAATGGTCGCATTCAATTAGATACACATGCTG